>DATLTS010000028.1 GCA_035533475.1 Mycobacteriales bacterium
CCCGAGGACGCTCCGCGTCGGTCCGCACGCTCGGCACCGGCAACCACAGCCCGCGCTACGCACCCGAACGGCGGATCAGCTGCCCACCGTTTTCACGCCACAGCGGCGTCCCCGAGGGTCGGGATGACTGAGTAGTTACTCGGAAACATGGTTAATGGGATCGCTACCCGGCAACGTAGTGTGCGGCCAACGCCCCCGGTTTGAGCGCGAACGAGATGATCGGGTGAGCGTGATCGTCATCGCCGCAGCCTGTGCCTCGACTGGATCCACGCACCTCCCGGCCTGACCTGCGGAGCCACGTCAGGTAAGGACTGTCCATGGCCACGGACAGTCAAGGAAAGTCGTCCCGGACCCCCACGAGATTGGCTGATCAAACGCGATCTTGCGACATTAAGTCAGACACACGTCACGCAGCGAGCAGAGCGAGGTGTTCTGCCAGCGCGCATACGTAGACCAACGACAGGAGCACACGGGATCATCTCGAGGGGCGGAAGCCCAGCTCGCGGAGGGGATCGACCTTCCGAGTGGCACGGGGACCCCGACGGTGGGCGGACTCCTGCCACTGCGGCGGGTGAGCTGCGGTGGACCCCCGTAAGCGACGGTCCCCGCTGGGAGCGGGCCTGGCGGTGTCGTTGATCAGGTGCGCGACGCTGACCGGGTGCCATCGGGTGTCCCGGTCGGTGCGGTAGCCGGCCGCGTTGAGGGCTGCGGCGATGGTATGCAAGGAGGCCCCTTGGGCGAGCAGTTCGTGCGCGCGGTCCCCGGGGCGGCCATCGGGGGGGTTCCCCGGGCGCGACCCGGCGGATTGCGGTGCGCTGATCCCGTCCCGGTACAGACCGTCCAAATCCTCGGCTGGCACCGGTCGGCTCCACAGATAGCCCTGCGCCAACGGGCAGCCGAGCGAACCGAGCAGATCCGCTTGGCCGACGGACTCGACGCCTTCGGCGACGGCGGTCAGCCCGACGGTGCGGGCGAGGGTGAGCAGGCTGGTCACGATCGCCCGGTCGTCGGCGTGGGTCTCGAGCCGGGGCATGAAGGCGTGATCGATCTTGACCTCGGTGACCGGAAGGTCGCGCAGGTAGAGCATGGAGGAGTAGCCGGTGCCGAAATCGTCGAGTGCGACCCCGGCGCCGAGGGCACGTATTCGGCCGAGAGTGCCGGCGGCCCGCGGCAGGTCCTGAACCAGCGCGGTCTCGGTCAGCTCCAGGACCAGACGCTCGGCGGCGGTGGCGGCGGCGCTGAGCGCTTCGGCGACGTCGGCGACGAGCGCCGCGCGGGCCACGTCCCGGGCTGTGACGTTGACCGACATGGTCCAGTCCGGCCAGCGGGCCGCCGCGGCGCAGGCGGTGCGCAGCACCCAGCTGGTCACCTCGGGCATCACCGGCGCCTGGGCGAGTGCGGGCAGGAAGTCATCGGGTGGGAGCAGCCCCCCGTCAGGATGGGCCCACCGCAGCAGCGCCTCGACCCCACGCGGCCGGCCGCTGGCCAACTCGACGATCGGCTGGTAGTGCAGCACGAGCTCGTCGGCGTTGATCGCCCGGCGGATATCGGCCTGGGAGACCACCGCAGCGAGCCCGCGCAGCGGGGGCCGCCCGGTACCGGTCCGGTCGGGTTCGTGGGACGGGGCTGCCACCCTGTCTGTATACCGCGCTACACACGCCGCGGATAGCTGCCAGTCGTGTGATGTCGGGCAGGTCCGACTTCTGATAGCTCGAAGGGATGGTTTTCCGCGAACCCACACCTGTTCAGCCGTCGCGGACCAGCATCGCAGGCGTGGCCACTGCCTCCACCCGAACCGATGGGTCGCCGCGCGCCCGGCAGATCAGCCTCGGCCGCCGCCTAGAGACGCTCCGGGCCATCCGCGACCCCGCCACCAAGCTCGCCGCAGCCACCCGCCTGCTCGACGAGCTCCGCGCTGACGAGCGCGCCGTCGCGGCAATTCGCGACGCTGCCATCCTCGCCCTGGCCAGCGAGGGTCACAGTTACGCCCAGATCGCGCAGGCCACGCGCCTCACCCGCGGCCGCATCGCGCAACTGGTCCAGCGCCTCCGGCCCCCGGGGGACTCAGATTAGATTGACTGGCCGCACCGGGTCGGAGACCGGGACGGCTAGCGATGCGGGATTCCCCACTGGCCCGCTCGGAAATGCAATCCGGCTCCCCTGAGCAGGGCGAACGCAACCCCGTTGACGATCTTTAGCGCCGGGTGGGCGGGGCCCAGAGGATCTTGAAAGCAGTGTATGACGCACGGAATTCGGTGGGAACGGGCATGGCAGTGACGGGCTTCACCATCGCACACGTGCCTGACGATGCTGGAATCATCGCCAGGCGACACGGGACAGCTCGCGGGTGGCCCTCTAGCCCCGCAGGCAACGGAAAGCCCGGATGCGGACCCGACGTGTCCTGGGTGAGTTGGTAACGCGCCGGCGTTACCTGTGGCGACGGGGACGATCGGTCGCCCGGGGGGACGGCACCAGGGACCTGCTGACGGCCAGGAATCAGACGCGAAGTTGCGGTCCAACTGGTCGCGACCGACAAGATCGACCGTCCCTAGCCATCGGACCTTCAGATATCAGCACAGCGCCAACCGCCGATCATTGCTCCTGGGTGTTGACTAGCTGGGAGGGGATCAGGTTCGGTGGGGCTTGCCACTTCTCGTTCAGCGAGCTGGTGCAGGGGTCGACCACGAGGGTCGACCAGGGGGCGGTCGATCCGGGCGGGGTCTGCTGCGGCCCGATGTCGAGACAGTTGCCGTTGGCGTCCTGGAGCTGATAGCTGGTCCGGTAGTCACCGGTGTTGCCGGTGTAGGTCCAGTCGTACTGCTGATTGCTGGTCGCAGACACCGGTCCGGGGGCGCAGGCGCCGGTGGTGGTGGAGTTCGGGTATGGGGGCTGCATCGTGGCGATCGTCGCCTCGGCACCGGTGGAGGTGAGCGGGCTGATCAGGCAGTAGGGCTGCCCCGACCCGTCGGTCATCACCAGCTCGTTGGTGTACCCGGACGGGCTCGCCGCGAGCTTCTGGTTCCACCGCACGTTGGCCGGGTTCGGGTTCTGCTTGCACGGGTAGAGGATGAAGAACCCGCCGTTGCCCCAGGTTGTTTGGCTCGGCGGACCGTTGTCGGTAACGGTGGCGTTGGTGAGGTCGATACACCGGCCGAATTGGGCGTAGTTGACGATCTGCTGCGGGGTCGAGCTCAAGGTTCCCGGGCTCGTGTCGGCGTCGCCGGCCCCGACCGAGGTGGCGGGGTTCCAGGTGGTCGACCCGTTGAAGGGCCCGCCGCAGGCGTCGAAGGACTGGCGAGGGTTCGATCGCGATCCGGTGGCCAGGACCACGTTGCTGCTGGGGGTGTCGTAACTCTGCAGCATGAGGCAGAAGTTGTCGACGTTCGCGTTGGACCGGTTGCTGTAGTCGGTGGCCGTCTGGTAGCCGCCGACATCGTTGTAGGCGAACTGCTGTTCGGGGGTGACCGTGCCACCGACCTCGACCCCGGTGCACGGTTGGAACACGACGTCCTCCCCGGAGGTGTGGCTGCCTCCGCTGTACGGGCCGTCGAGGCACATCGGCTGGGTGAGGCTCTCGGTTGAGCTGAGCACGATCGACAGGTCGGATTGGTAGGCGAAGACCTGCGAGGCGGCCGGCGGGCTGCTGGTGCTGCAGGGCTGCACCTGAAGCAACGCACCGGGTGCGGGATCTGCGGATCCGGCGTCGAAGCAGAGCGGCTGGTAGCCGGGGTTGCCGTCGTTGTAGATGGCGATCTCGCCGCCCGGGATGTTCGCGTTGGTGGTCTGGAAAACGTAGACGGTCTGCAGGGTCCGGTTCCCGGTGGCTGGCGAGAACCCGCTGGCCGCGGCGCTGCTGCCGGCAGAGACGATCCGCGCGTAGCCGGCCACGGCAGCGGGCCCCGCGCCCGGGCTGCACGGGATCTGGTTGCTCGCCAGCCAGGACGGGGACTGGCCGCTGGGATCCTCACCGTAGTAGGTGACCGTGACCTGGTAGCTGGCGGAGCCGGCCGCGTCGACCGCGCCGGACAGGGGCCCGCACGGGAGCTCCGAGAGCACCCCGCTGCCCCCTCCGGTGGTCGCGGCCCGAATCTGCCCGAGCGCGACGTCAAGCCCGGCCTCAGCGGCGTGCAGGGTGTGCACGCGCTTGCCGTCGAGTCTGGTGGCCAGCGCCTGGTTGAGCACAACCGCGAGCACGATTGTGCTCAGGGCGACCGCCACCAGCAGGACGAAGAAGACCAGCATGATCGACCCGGTGTCGTCCCGGCCGCCCGTGGGGAGCCGGTTCCGGACCCAACCGACCGGCGACCCTGGCCGCAGGCATGCCGTCATGACCTCGCCACCTCCGTGCAGACCAGCTGGCCGGACGTGTTGGTCACGGCGGTGGGCGAGGCGTTGAGCGCCGAGAAGGTGATCGACGTGACCGAGGTCGTCGCCGACGAGCCCGGTCCGGTGGTGTCGAGCAGGTAGATCTTGAGCTGCTGGTGGAGGAACGTCGCGTCGGTCGGGCTGAACGTGAACGGCGGTTGGGTGGCCGGGTTGTTCACCACGTGGAAGGCCAGCGCCTGCCAGGGCGATGGGCTCACCGGCGAGACGTTCTCGGCCCAGGTGCGCTGCTGGAGCTGCTGGCTGGCACCATCGAGCCGGAGCTGGGTGCACACCGGGGCCCCGGTGTAGGTGGACTGGAACTCGACGTACCAGTCCGCGCCGACCTGGCCGGGTGGGTTGATCGCGGCGGCGTAGCGGATCTCCTTGTCCAGCCGCAGGAAGGCGGTGTCGAGCTGGTCAGCTGACGCATTGATCGCCTCGACCTTGAGCGTGCCACGGCTCATCTGCACGACCGCGTCGGTCACGACGCCCATGAAGATCGACAGTATGATCATGGAGACGAGCAGCTCGATCAGCGTGAACCCCTCGTCGCCTGCCGGCTGTTCCCCCGGCCAGCGCCGGGCGCGGCGCGTGCCCATCAGCCACCCCCGCAGTGCTTCTTGCACGTCGGGCTGGGGCTCGGCGACGGGCTGGGGCTCGGCGAGGGGCTGGGGCTCGGTGAGGGGCTGGGGTTCGGTTTGGTGTTGACGTTGAAGATCGAGTCCTTGCCGGCGTCGAGCAGGCTGGTGCTCACGTACGAGCAAACCGACGACCCGCAGCCGAAGCTGTTCCAGGTGACCGCGACGACCGCCCGGTACAGCTGGACGTAGCCGGGGGTGTCGCTGGCCGTGCAGGCGCCGCCGCCGAGGGGCTGCCAGCACTCGCCGACGTACCAGTTGAGTCCGAAGCTGACGCTGTCGGCGGTCTGGGCGACCGGGCTCGTCGGCAGCGCCGCCGACGCGCCCGTGCCGCTGGCCGCGGTCGGATCCCATGCTTCGGCCATGTCGTTGAGCACCACGCCCGGCTCCGGGTGCGCCCATTGGGCGTTGACGCTGGCCTGGTCCCGGCCGGTGACCAGCGCGGACGGGGGCAGCCCCCGAGCGCGTTCCATCGCCTGGTCGCCGAGCACGGAGGCGACCTCCCGCAGCCGCATCCGATTCGTTGTGGCCATGCCAGCGATGAAGAACGAGGTCAACGCCATCATGATCAGACCGATCAGCGTGATCGCGACCAGCATCTCGACGAGGGTGAATCCGCGCTCGCCCGTATGGTCGGGGCCGGACCGGCCGCCCGGCGGGCGCCAACCGCGCCCGGCCGCCCTCCGCTCGCCTTGGGTGCCCACTCCCGACGAATCGGCACGGCCGCGCAGCCCCTTGAGCCCTAAAAAGTTATATCGCTGGGTGTAGTGGTTCCGTTACAGTCAGCCTCCGCCTCGGCGTGTCGCGGTCCCGGGCGGGTTGCGCCGATCGGGTGACCGGACCGGGGGCGGTGGTGTCGATTCCCTCGTCGATGATGAGTGTTGGGAGGACGGATGTGCGGGCCGCCCCTACCGGAGCGGCGACTGCGGCCCCGATCAGGGTCCGGGCCGCCCATGGGGCTGCGCCGCCACCCACGGCACACTGATCGCACCGCGCCCCCCGGCCTGCGGGCGGGGGACGGACGCCCCGCGGCCCGACACGAAGGATGGGTGAGCCCGCTGATCGAACAGGCGGAACTCGCCGAGCTGGGCCGCCGCGCCTCGGCCCGCGATCTGGCCGCCGCGGGCCTCCTCCTCGAACACCTCCGACCCGCCCTTGCCCGCTACTGCCGAGCCCGGCTCGGCACGTTCGCCGACCCGGGTGACGCCGCCGACGACGCCGTTCAGGAGACCTGCGCGGCGGTGCTGGCCGCGGTACCGCAGTTCCGCGACGAGGGGCGACCGTTCACCGCGTTCGTGTTCGCCATCGCGGCGAACAAGGTCGCTGACGCCATGCGCGGCGCCGCCCGACGTCCGATCCCGGTCGGCGAGGTTCCCGACCGGGCCGACGACTCGCCGGGCCCCGAAGACGCCGCACTCAGCGAGAGCGACGCCGTCCAAGCCCACGCACTGCTCGAGCAGCTCCCGGCCGAACAGCGCGAAATCCTGCTGCTGCGGGTCGTCGCCGGGCTGTCCGCCGAGGAAACCGCCGCCATCCTGGACACCACACCCGGAGCACTGCGGGTGGCCCAGCACCGGGCCCTGGCCATGCTCCGCCGAATAGCCGGCCCGGACCGACCATGACCAGATGGCCGCGGCCCGGCCGCGGCGACGCGGGCCCGGAACACGCCCCGGTCGACCCGGCGGCCGTCGAACACGATGCGCAGCTGCTCGACCTGCTGGCCGCCGGCGAACAGCCCCGGGATCCCGACCGGGCGGTCCGGCTTCTCGCCGCCCTGCGCGACGCGGCCGATCACCCCAGCGACGCCATCCGGCGCGACGACCTGCTCCTCGACGCACTCGGCCGCGCCGAGCCCACCGCCCGAACGGACCGAGCGGCCGCCCTGCTCGCCGCACTGCGCGCCGCATCCGAGGCCTTGCCCGCCGCGCGGCTTGGATCCGGATCCCCCGCCGGGCCCTTCCCGATCCGCTCCACCCGGCGACGGCCCGCGCGCCTCGGCCGCCACGGTGTCGCCGTCGCAGCAGCCGCGGCGATCGCCCTCGGCAGTGGCGGGCTCGCCGCGGCAGCGGTCACCGCTGCCCCGGGAAGCTTCCTCTACCCGTTGCATCAGCTGCTCACCGGCGGACCCGCCCGGCGGCCGGCCGCGCCACATGCCACGGCGCGGGCAGTCGACCTGCTGCTCGACGCCACCCAACGCGCCCTGGCACAAGGTCAGCTGAGCCTCGCCACCGCCGACCTCGCCGCAGCTCGACATCTGCTGGCTCAGGTGCGGGCCCCCGCCACCACCCTCACCCGGCTCACCGACAGACTGAAGACCCTCGACGCACAACTTCGGGCAGCGTCAAGTCAGCCCGCCCAGCCCGCCGAAGGCGCGCGCCCCCGCCCCGCACGACCGACGCCGGCGGCCGCAGTCGGCTCCCCGTCCGCGGCAGGCCGCCCGCCGACCACCGCAACGCCGAGCCCCACCCCTCCGGCCGCGAGTCCCGCCCCGGCCGACAACGGCGTCGGCAACGGAGGCACCCCCGGAAACGGCCGCGGCAAAGGCCGGGGCAAAGGCCCGCCCGGCAGCGGCACCGGCACCGGTGGGGTCTCCGGGAACGGCCGCCGCCGGCCGCGCGGGGCGGCTACCGGTGCAGCGCCTGCTTGATGAGGGTCTTGCCGAAATCCAGGGCGAGCCCGCCGGGGCGCTCGGCGGTCTGCATCACCGAGGCGAAGGCGGCGAGGAACTCCCGCGCATCCTCGCTGGTGATCGTCAGCGGCGGCAGCAGCTTGATGACCGCCATGTGATCGCCCGCGACCTGGGTCAGGACCCGGTGCTGGGTGAACAGCGGCACGACCACCATCTGCGCGAACAGTCCGGGCCGGGCGGCGTTGAGCGTGGTCCACATGGCCTTGCCGCGAACGGTGCGCGGCGTGCCGAACTCGATGCCGATCATCAACCCGCGGCCCCGCACGTCGGCGATCGACGGGTGGCTCGCGGCCAGGGCGCGCAGCCCGTCGACGAGCTCGCCGCCGCGGGCGTTCGCGTTGGCGATCAGGCCTTCGTCCTCGATGACCGAGATGGTCGCGAGTCCCGCGGCCATGGCCAACGCGTTGCCGGCGAAGGTCGACGCGTGGACGAAGACCCGGTCGAGGGAGGAGTACACCCGCTCGAAGATGCCGGCTCGGGCCATCGTCGCGCCGACCGGCACGAAGCCCCCGGACAGCGCCTTTGCGACCGTGACGATGTCCGGCTGCACGTTCTCGTGCTGATAGGCGAACCAGCGCCCGGTCCGGCCGAGCCCGGTCTGCACCTCGTCGGCGATCAGCAAGGCGCCGTGCTCCCGGACCAGTGCCTGGGCCGCGGTCAGGAAGCCGGCCGGGGGGATGTTCACCCCCTTGCCCTGGATCGGTTCGACGAGGAACGCCGCCACGTCGCCCCGGCGGAGCTCCCGGTCGAGGGCGTCGAGATCGCCGAACGGGATCTGGGTGTCGGGCAGCAGCGGAGCGAACCCCTCGCGGAACTCGGGGGCCCCGTTGACCGACAGCGAGCCGAGGGTGAGCCCGTGGTAGGCGTGGTCGCAGAACAGCACGCGCGGCTTCCCGGTCGCGCACCGGGCGAACTTCAGGGCCGCCTCGACCGCCTCGGTGCCGCTGTTGCAGAAATAGACGCGGTCCATGCCGGGGGCGCGGGCGAGGAGCTGCTCGGCGAGCACCCCGGGGAGCGCTGGCGCGTCGAACTGCACCAGGTCGGCCAGCTCGGCGTCGAGGATCTGGTGCAGCGCCTGCCGGACGACGGGATGGTTGCGCCCGACGGCGTGCACCCCGAAGCCGGACAGGAAGTCGAGGTAGCGCTCGCCCGCCGCGTCCCACAGATGCGCGCCCTCGCCGCGGCGGAACACCCGGTCGAAGCCGATCGCATGCAGCATCTTCGAAAGCTGCGGGTTGAGGTGCTCCGCATGCAGCCGTTGGCCCTCGTCGAGCTGCCCAGCGAGCATGGCCGGAAGGTCGAAGCCCACGGGAACGCAGTGTAGTCACGGCGGTGGCCGGCACTCAGGCGGCGGAAGCCGGGCCGGACACAATGACCCGGTGGATCTGGTGGGGAAGGTCGCGATCGTCACCGGCGCGGGTCACGGCGTCGGCCGGGCGACCGTCCGGGCGCTAGCCGGGCGCGGGACTCGCGTCGTCGCCGCGGGGCTGGGCGAACCGGACCTGGCCAAGCTCGCCGCCGAGGTCGGCGGGGACTGGGTGGTCGCCGACGCCCGGGTCCCCTCGCACGCCGCGGACCTGGTCCGGCACGCTCTGGACCGGTACGGCCGGCTGGACGTCGCGGTCGCCAACGCCGGCGTCGGCCACGCCGGTGAGGTCGCGGACATGACGGAGAGCCGGATCTGCGACCTGGTCGACATCAACCTGCGGGCCCCGATCCTGCTGGCCCGGGCGGCGGTCACGCCGATCCGCGCCCAGGGCGGCGGCGCCCTGGTGTTCGTCTCCTCCATCGCCGGTCTGGTGCCCGTCACCCGGGAGGCGGCCTACTCCGCGACGAAGGCCGGGCTGGAGGCGTTCGCCGAGACGCTCCGCGAGGAACTGCGCGGCAGCGGCGTCGCGGTGTCGACCGTCGCGCCCACCGTGGTGTCCACCGGGTTCTTCGACGGGCGCGGCGAGCCCTACCAGCGGAGGTTCCCGCGACCGGTCGGCCCCGAGGTGATCGCCGCGGCGATCGTGCGCGCGGTCGAGCTCGGGCGGGAGCGCACGATCGTCCCGCGCTGGTTGGCGGTCGCTCCCCGGTTCCGCGCCCTCGCGCCCGGGCTGTACCGGGAGCTGGCCCGCCGGTTCGGCTGACCGCGCGGGCAGGTTCACGACCTGACGGCGGCCCGCAGCGACTCGCGGAGGGAACCCACCGTGGCCAGCACCGCGCTGGGTTCGTAGCCGCAGTGCGCCATGCAGTTGGCGCAGCGCGGATCCTTGCCGCGGCCGAACGCGTCCCAGTCGGTGGTGTCGAGCAGGCTCTGCCAGGACGGCGCGTAGCCGTCGGCGAGCAGGTAACACGGCTGCTGCCACCCGAGCAGCGAGTAGGACGGGATCCCCCACGGCGTGCAGGCGAAGTCGCGCTTGCCCTCGAGGAAGTCGAGGAAAAGCGGGGAGTGGTTGAGCCGCCACCGCCGGCGCCGCCCGGCGCCGAACGCCTCCCGGAACAGCCGGCGGGTGTCCTCGACGCCGAGGAAGTGCTCCTGGTCCGGCGCCTTCTCGTACGCGTAGCCCGGGGAGATCTGCATGTTGTCGACGCCGAGCTCGTCGTTGAGGAAGTCGAGCACGGCGATGACGTCCTGCGCGGTGTCGGTGCTGAAGAAGGTGGTGTTCGACATGACCCGGAAGCCGGCGGCCTTGGCTTGGCGGACCGCCTCGACGGCCTGGTCGAAGACCCCGTCCTTGCACACCGACTCGTCGTGACGCTCCCGCAGCCCGTCGATGTGCACCATCCACGCGAAGTTGCGGTGCGGGCGGAACCGGTGCAGGTGCCGCGGCAGCAGCACCGCGTTCGTGCACAGCAGGACGATCTTTTTCCGGGCGAGGAGCTGCCGGACGATCTCGTCGATCTGCGGGTGCATCAGCGGCTCGCCGCCGGCGATCGACACGATCGGCGCCCGGCACTCCGCCACCGCGGCTACCGCCTGCTCGACCGGCATCCGCTGTTTGAGCAGGGTGTGCGGCTGCTGGATCTTGCCGCAGCCGGCGCATTCGAGGTTGCACGCGAACAGCGGCTCCAGCTCCATGACGAGCGGGAACTTCTCCCGGCCGCGGATCTTCTGGGCCAGCAGGTACGCACCGAGGCGGAGGTTCTGGCGCAGCGGCATGGACATGGTCAGCTCACTTCCCGGGGCAGGGTGAAGGTCACGTTCTCGTCGACCGACCGGATCTCGTGGACCTCGGTCGGCCCGAGCCCGGACAGCGCGCGAACAAGCTCCTCGACGAGGTACGCCGGGGCGGAGGCGCCTGCGGTGATCCCGATCCGCCGCGCACCGACCAGCCAGGCCGGCGCCACCCCGCTGGCGTCCTCGACGAGGTGGGCGGGCACCCCGGCCCGCGCCGCGACCTCGACGAGCCGCCGGGAGTTCGAGGAGTTGGTCGACCCGACGACGAGGACCAGGTCGGTGTCGGCGGCGAGGTCCCGCACGGCGAGCTGCCGGTTGCTGGTCGCGTAGCAGATGTCGTCGCTGCGCGGGGCGAGCAGCGCCGGGAAGCGGTGCCGCAGCCGGCCGGCGATCCGCTGCGCCTCGTCCACGGCGAGCGTGGTCTGCATGACGTAGGCGACGTTGTCCGGATCGTCCGCGCCGACCCGCGCCGCCTCCTCTTCATCTTCAACGACAACCACCCGGCCCGGCGCCTCGCCGACGGTACCGACGACCTCCTCATGGTCGCGGTGGCCGATCAGGAACACCGTCGCGTCCGCGGCCGCGTAGCGGCGCACCTCGTTGTGCACCTTGGCCACCAGCGGGCAGGTCGCGTCGATGACCGAAAGCCCGCGGGCACGTGCCGCGGCCCGCACGAGCGGGGTCACGCCATGCGCGGCGAAGATCACCCGGGCCCCTTCCGGCACCTCGTCGAGCTCGGTGACGAACACCGCACCGCGGCGGGTGAGGGCGGCGACGATGTGCGCGTTGTGCACGATCTGGCGGCGCACGTAGATCGGCGCCCCGTACCGGTCGAGGGCGCGCTCGACGATGTCGATGGCCCGCTCGACGCCGGCGCAGAACGAGCGCGGCGCGGCGAGGCGGATCTGCCGCGGCCCGGTCGCGGCCGCCCAGTCCTCGACGACCGCGGCGGCGCGGGAGAGGGTGCGCAGCGCCCGGACCCCTTGGCGCAGGACCGCCGGGCGGAGCAGCGGCTCCGCGGCGGTGTCCGAGACGACCCGCACGGCGACGAACGGCCGCGCCCCGGCCCATTCGGCGAGCACGGCGGACTCCAGGTCCACGGCGACGACACCGGCCGCCGCGAGCCGGGCGCGGTCCCCGCCGCGGGCCAGCGTCGGCTGCGTCGCGATCGGCCCGAGGTGCACGCGGAACCCGGCGCGGCGCAGCGCGCCGGCCAGCAGCGGTGCGCTCGGGCACTCGACGGCACCCCGCCCGCCCCGCACCTCGCTGGCGACGACGACGTCCCCGACCCGGCACCCGGCGGCCACGCCGCCCGCGACGCCGAGCACCGCGATCGGCCCGTCGCCGTCGAGGCCCGCCACCGCGCGGGCGGTGCGGCCCGGTCCGTACCCGGTGCGCACGACCCGGGCCCGGACCGCCCGGCGCACCGCCAGCTGCTCGACCCGCAGCGGGGTGCAGACCGTCAGCTCAGCCATGCTCGACGCTGCGCAGGTAGCGGCCGAGGGCGCTGACCGGGAAGACCAGCCGGTAGAGGTGGTAGTTGATGTAGAAGTCGCCGGGGAAGCCGGTGCCGGTGAACTGCGGCTCGTCCCAGCCGCCGTCCGCGCGCTGGGCGCCGGCCAGCCACTCGACCCCCCGGTCGAGCTCCGGACCGCGTTCGCCGGCCGCGAGCAAAGCGAGCAGCGCCCACGCCGTCTGCGACGGGGTGGAGGTCCCCCGGCCCGCCCAGCTGGGGTCGACGTAGGAGCGCAGGTCTTCGCCCCACCCGCCGTCGCCGTTGTGGTGGCGGTGCAGCCAGGCGACGGCGCGGCGGATGCCGGCGTCGTCGGTGGCGACGCCGGCCGCGACCAGCGCGGGCACCACGGCGCCGATGCCGTACACGTAGTTGCCGCCCCACCGGCCGAACCAGGATCCGTCGGGCTCCTGCGCGGCGCGGAGCCACGCGACCCCGCGCCGGCACGCCCGGGTGCCGGCGTGCCCGTGCGCGGCGAGCATCTCCACGACGTGCGCGGTGACGTCGGCGGACGGCGGGTCGATCACCGCGCCGAAGTCGGCGAACGGCAGCTTCTTGGCCAGCGCCCTGGTGTTGTCGGCGTCGAAGGCGCCCCACCCGCCGCAGCGGGACTGCATGCCGGTGACCCAGCGGACCCCCCGCTCGATCGCCGCGGCCAGCCGTTCCGGCTCCGGATGCGCCACCCGCCGCAACGCCAGCACGACCTCGGCGGTGTCGTCGATGTCGGGGTAGGCGTCGTTGGCGAACTCGAACGCCCAGCCGCCCGGCTCGAGCGAGGGCCGGCGCACCGACCAGTCGCCGCGCACCCGGATCTGCTCGCCGAGCAGCCAGTCGGCGCCACGCCGCAGCTCCGGGCGCGCCGGTCCGAGCCCGGCGTCGAGGAGGGCGGTCAGCGCCAGCCCGGTGTCCCACACCGGTGACTGGCACGCCTCGAGGCGGCGGACCGCGCCGGCCGGCGTCGGTTCCCGGACGACGAAACCGTCCAGGCCGGCGAGCCCGGCGGCGACCGGGCCGGAGTCGAGCGGGTATCCCATCAGGTGCAGCGCGAGGATCGAGTACACCCACGGCGGCTGGATGCCGCCCCAGGAGCCGTCGGCCTCCTGCCGGGCCAGGATCCATTCGACGCCGCGGCGCATCGCCCGCCGGCGCAGCCCGGCCAGCGGGTGCCGGCCGTAACCGTGCAGCAGCCGGTCCAGCCGCTGGAACACCCCGGCCCAGGTCAGCAGCCGCGCGGCGGGCGGCGCCGGTGCCCCGGTGCGGAGCTCGTCGATGCCGAACGGCAGGTCGCGGCGGGGTCGCAGGGTGGCCACGATCGTGAGCGGCACCAGGGTCTGCCGGGCCCAGCAGGCCCAGTCGTAGACGTTGCACGGGAACCAGCGTGGTGCGAACACCAGCTCGGGCGGAAGGTTCGGCAGCTCCTCCCACGACCACATGCCGAACAGCGCCAGCCACAGCCGGGTGAACACCCGGCTGGATTCGACGCCGCCGTGGGCCCGCACCCAGCCCGCGGCCTCGCGCATGTGCGGCTCGTCGGCCCGGTCCCCGGCCAGGCGCAGCGCAACCCAGGCCTCGACGGTCGTGGACAGCTCGCCGGGCCCGCCGAAGAAGTTCGCCCAGGTGCCGTCGCCGCGTTGCTGGGAGCGGATCCACCGGGCCGCCTCCTCGGTCACCGCGGGGCCGCGGATGCCGAGGAACTCCCGCAGCAGCAGGTCCTCGGCGTCCATGGTGACGTTGGTCTCCAGCTCGCCCTTCCACCACCCGGCCGGATCCTGCTCGGCCAGCAGCCGGGTCACCGCCGCGGCCAGCGTCGCCCGCGCGAGCGCGGTCGGGTCGGTGTCGACGAGGTCGGGGTTGCCGGCGGTGACCGTCATCTCAGCTCTGCCTGGTGACGATGAACCGGCCGAGCGCGAACAGCGCGGCGCGGGCGGCGGGGTCGAAGGGGGCGGCGGCCAGCGCCGTCTCGGCCAGGCTCAGCCGGCGGCGCGCCTCCTCGGCCGCCCAGGCCCGGCCGCCGGCGTCTTCCACCAGCACCGCGGCCGCCGCGATGTCCGCGTCGCTGTCCGGACCGTCGGTGGCCAGCCACCGGGCCAGCGCCCGCCCCGGCGCGCCGCCGTAGGTGGTTGCCCAGGTGACCGGCAGCGACTTCTTGCGGGCGCGCAGGTCGTTGCCGACCGGCTTGCCGGTGAGCTGGCGCTCCCCCCAGATCCCGAGCAGGTCGTCGACCAGTTGGAACGCCACGCCGAGCTCGGCGCCGAACGTGGACAGCACCGCGACGAGCTGCGGATCGGCACCGGCGAGGACCGCCCCGATCGCGGCGGAGCAGGCGAGCAGCGCACCGGTCTTGGCGGCCGACATCGCCAGGCACTCCTCGACGGTGACGTCGACGCGGCGTTCGAACGCCAGGTCGTCGTGCTGCCCGCGGATCAGCTCCTGGGTGGCGGCGGCGAGCATCCGCGCGGCCTGCACCGCGTCGGGTGATCCCACGTCGAGCAGCACCTGCGTCGCGGCCGCGAGCATCGCGTCGCCGCAGAGGATCGCCGCCGGTGCCCCCCACAGCGCCCAGACCGTCGGCCGGTGCCGGCGCTCCGTGTCGCCGTCCATCAGGTCGTCGTGCAGCAGCGAGAAGTTGTGCACCAGCTCGACCGCCGCCGCGCCGGGCACCGCGACCTGCCAGCCGGCGCCGACGGCCTGCGCGGACAGCACCGCGAACGCCGGCCGCAGCGCCTTGCCGCCACCGCCCGCGGCCGGGCGCCCGTCCGCGTCGGTCCAGCCGAAGTGGTAGCGCGCCAACCGGCGCCCGGTCGGGTCCAGCCGGTCGACCGCGGAGCGCAGCGCCGGGTCCACCGCGTCCCGGCTGCCGGTGAGTGCCGTGGGCGTCGCGACCGTCATGCCGCCACCGCCGCGCCGGCAGCGCGGGCCGCCGCGAGGACCGCCCGGACCGCAGCCTCGCCGCTGCGCACGGCGCCTTCCATCGTCGCCGGCCAGCCGGTGGCGCAGTGCGCGCCGGCGAGGAACAGGCCGTCCGCGCGGGTCCCGGTCGGCGGGCGCGACCGCGCGCTGCCCGGCGCCGGGCGGAACGTGGCGTGCCGCTCCCGGGTGACGAAGAAGTCGAGCAGGGCGGCGTCGCGGGCGGCGGGCAGCATCCGGTGGATCACCGGGGTGAACCGCTCCCGCAGCCGGCCCACCGGCTCGGCGAGCAGGGCGTCCGCGGCGGACAGCGACACCGCCACGTACTGGCCGGAGCGCAGGCCGGCCTGGCGGGTGCGGTCGAACAGCCACAGCGCCGGCGTGCCGGCGCCGGCGAGGATCGGCTCGGTGAGCACGGTGCGGTCGAAGACCAGGTGCAGGTTGACGATCGGCGACGACCCGAGCCGCCGCGACCATCCGGCGGCGAGCCCCAGCGCACCGCCCGGCAGCAGGTGCTCGGCGTTGCGCGGGTCGGTCGCGAGCACGACGACGTCCGCGGCCAGCGCACCGTCGGCGAGGGTGAGCGTCCAGCCGGCTGCCGATCGCGCGAGCCGGCGGACGCCGCTGCGCAGCCGCACCGAGGCGCCGGCCGCGGCGAGCGCGCGGGCCGCGGCGTCCCCGTGCAGCTGCTGGAGCGGCACCTGCGCCCAGCCGATGTCCGCCGCGCCGGCTTCGGTGAGCAGCCCGAGCTGGAACACGGTCGCGGCGATCGCCAGCGACGCCTCCGACGCCGGGGCGTTCATCGTGGCCACCCCGACCAGGTCCCACAGCCCCTCCACGGCCGCGGCGCTCTGCGCGTGCGCGGCCAGCCAGTCGCCGAACGACCGCTCGTCGAGCCGCGGGTCGACCCGGTCGAGGAGGCGCAGGGCCAGCGCCGCCCGAACCGCCCGCACCCGGTCGGGCATCGCCAGCAGGCGGTACCGGCCGAGCGCCCGGGCCAGGTGCAGCGGGGCGGGCAGGGCGTCCCGGCGCAGCCGGGCGGTGCGGGCGTCGGCGGCGCGGACCACCGGGACGTCGAGCCGCGGCTGCAGCGTCGTCAGGTGGGCGACCCCGAGCCGGTCGAGCAGCCCGCGGTAGGAGGTGCAGCAGCGCATGAACACGTGCTGGCCGTTGTCGACGTCGAGCGGGCCGCGGCGGAACGAGTGCGTCAGCCCGCCGAGTCTCGGCTTCGCCTCCAGCAGCTGCACGTCGAAGCCGGCGTCGGCCAGGCCCAGCGCGGCCGTGATGCCGGCGAGACCGCCGCCGACGACCGCCGCCGACGCCGTCACGACCCGTGCCCGGCGAGCGCCCGCAGCGCCACCGACCCCTTCGCCCAGGCGGACAGCGACAGCCGGCGGTCGCGGATCACCGCCGGGTCGGCGGCGATCCGGTCCAGCAGCCGGCGGTAGATGCCGGACATCGCGGTGACGCAGGCCGCGCTGCGCCGGTCGAGCAGCGGGACGAGACGCAGCCCGTCGTCGTACCAGGCTCGGGCCCGGTCCGCGCTGAACCGGACCAGGGCGCCGAGCGACCCGTCGTCGTCCACCAACGCGCCGTCGGCACCGAGGCGCAGGACCACGCCGAACCGGTCGAGATCCCGCTGCGGCAGGTACACCCGGCCGTTGCGCAGGTCCTCCCGGATGTCGCGGAGGATGTTCGTCTGCTGGAGCGCCACGCCGAGGGCGTCGGCGTAGGCGGACGCGGCCGCCAGGTCGGCCGCGCCGAAGACCGCCAGGCACAGCCGACCGATCGAGCCGGCGACGCACCGGCAGTAGTGAACGAGGTCCTCGAACGTCGCGAACCGCGCGCCGAGGACGTCGGTCTCGACCCCGTCGATCAGCTCGCCGAACGCCGCGAGCGGGATCGGGTAGTGCCCGGCGGCGTCGTGCACCGCGAGCAGCACCGGATCACCCGAGCCGGGGGGTTCGGACAGGGCGTCGCGCAGCCGGGCCAGCCGGTCGAGCTTCACCGGCGCCGGCAGCGGGCCGTCGCCGATGTCGTCGATCCGCCGGGCGAGCGCGTAGACGGCGCACAGCGCCGCCCGCTTCCCCGGCGGCAGCAGCCGGATGCCGTAGTGGAAGTTGCCGGCGCTGCCCCGGGTGATGTCCGCGCAGGCCAGGTAGGCATCGGCGACGGTCACGCTCACCGGCGGCCACCGAGCAACCGGGCGGTGTGCGCCGCGATGTCGCGGCGGCGGGGCCGGGCTTGCGTGCCCAGCACGTCGTGGCCGGCGCGGCGGATCGCCGCCACGGTCGCCCGGCCGCCGGCGACGTAGCCGGCGACGGCGATCCGGGCCGCCCCGTGGAGCATTCCGACGAGCTCCGCGCCGTCCGCGAGCAACGCCTCGGCTCGGTCGACCTCGAACGCGAGCAGCCGGCGAAGCCGCGGGGTCGCGGTCGCGGCGTCCAGATCGGTCTCCGCCACACCGAACCGGTCGAGGTCCTCGCCGGGCAGGTAGATCCGATCCCGGTCGCGCCTGTCCTCGCCGACGTCCTGGCAGTGCTCCAGGATCTGCAACGCCGAACACACCTGGTCGGACCGGGACCCGGCGCGGGGGTCGGCAACACCGAACACGGCGAGCACGCTCCGCCCGACCGGGTCCGCGGACAGGCTGCAGTAGTGCCGCAGGTCGCCGTAGCTGCGATACCGGCTGGTGCGCAGATCGTGGCGGTTCGCCTCCACCAGGGCGAGGAAGGGCTCCAGCGGCAGCCGCCGGTCGCCGATCGCCGGCGCGAGCGCGCGGACGGCCGGCAGCTCCACCGCCCCGCCGGCGAACGCCATCCGAAGCTCGGACTCGATCCGGTCCAGCTCCCGGGCCCGATCCTCCGTCGGCGACCCGGCGTCGTCGCCCACGTCGTCGATCAGCCGGGCCACCGCGTAGACCGCCCGCAGGTCCCGGCGCACCGTCGCCGGCAGCACCCGCAGGGCGACCGGGAAGTTCTCCCGCCGGCTCGCCCCCCGGTCCCGCCGGGCGGCGTCGATCCCCGCGGCGTCGATACCGGCAGCCGATCCCACCATTCCAATCCAAGTTAGTTGATCTTTAGCGTTCTCGGCGTCTTCGGGTAGTTATCTCGACACGGATTTATCATTGACGTACAAATGGGCGGTGACGACCCCGCCGGTGACCACGCTCGGTGACCTGCTGCCCGGCCTGATGGACGAGCTGCCCGACGTCCTCGACGAGGTGGTCGGTCTGCTCCGCGAGGAGTGGCCGGACTACGCGGCCTTCCTCGCCGACGACCCGGCCGGCGTCACCGAAACCGCCCAGGCGGCCCTGCGCCGGCTGGTCGCCCTCGCCGAAGGCGCGCTGGCCAGCGCCGGCCAGCCGTCGGTCGACGAGGGCGAGCTGTTCGAAGAGCTCGGCCGGATCGAATGGCGCGAGGGGCGCCCCCTGTCCTCGCTCCAGTCGGCCTACCGGACCGGCGCCCGGGTCGCGTGGCGGCACATGTCCCAGGTGGCGCTTCGCCGCGCGGTCCCCTCGGCGGCGATCGCCCAGCTCGCGGAGGCGGTGTTCGTCTTCGTCGAGGAGCTGTCCAGCGCGTCGGCCCGCGGGTACCTCGACGAGCAGCTGGCCAGCGCGGCGGAACGGCAGCGGCGGCGGGCCGAGCTCGCCGAGCTGCTGATGTCCGAACGCGCCGACCGCACCGTGGTCGGCGCCACCGCCGCCGCGGCCGACTGGCCGATGCCCGCGACCGTGGCGCTGGTGGTGGCCGATTCGCCGCTAGCCGCGGAGGTCCTGGCCCGGCTCGACCTGCGGGCACTCCCCGTGCGGCAGCACGGGCGCAGCGGCGCGATCCTCCCCGACCCGGACGGCCCGGGCCGGCGGGCCCGGCTCGCCGAGGCGCTGCGCGGGGTCGGCGCGATCGTCAGCCGCGGCGTGCCGCCGGAGCAGCTGCCGTCCACGCTGCGCGGCGTCGCCACCGCGGAGCGGCTCCGCGCCACCGGCCTGCTCACCGGGGACCCGATCTTCGTCGACCGGCACTACGACGCGCTGCTCGTGCACGGCGACCAGCACCTGCTCGAGCTGCTCACCCAGCAGGCACTTGCGCCCCTCGACGGGCTGCCCGCCGGCACCCGCACCCGACTCGAGGAAACCCTGGCCGTATGGCTGCGCGCGATGGGCGACCGGCAGCAGGTCGCGCGGGAGCTGCACATCCACCCGCAGACCGTGCGCTACCGGCTCGGCCAGCTGCGCGCCCTGTTCGGCCCGGCACTCGACGAGCCGGCGACCCGGCTGCCGCTGACCCTCGCGCTGTGCTGGCGCTGACCGGATAGCGTGTCGGCCACACGCACGGGTCGACCACTAGGGGGAGCGATGCGACCGGCCGACGCCCGGACCGCCATCGAATCGGCGCTGCACGGTAGGTGGCTTCTCGACCACCCGTTCTACCGGCGCTGGTCGGCGGGGACCGTCACCCGCGAGGAGCTCACCCGGTACGCGGGGCAGTACCGGCACTTCGAGGCGGCGTTGCCGGCCATCCTGTCCGAGATCGCCGACGGCATCCCGCCCTCGACCGCCCGCGACGCGGTCCTCGCCGGGCTCGCCGACGAATCGGGCGGCGGCGGAACACCGAGCCACCTCGAGCTGTTCGACGAGTTCGCCGGCGCCCTCGGCGCTGGCGGCGGCGCCCCCGCCAGCGCCGCGACCGGGCACCTGACGTCCGTCTACGCGACCGCCGCCGGCGCCGGTCCGGTCGCCGCCCTGGCCGCCGTCGGCGCCTACGAGCTGCAGGCCGCCGACATCGCCGCCAGCAAGGCCCTGGGGCTTCGCCGCCACTTCCAGCTCGACGGTGCGGCGATCCGCTTCTGGGATCTGCATGCCGAGCTCGACCGGGACCACGCCGACTGGACCACCTCGGCACTGGCCGACCTGGCCACCGACGAGCGGCAGGTGACCGGCTGGGCCCGGGCCGCGGCCGACGCCTGGTGGCGGTTCCTGGACGAGCGGGACGAGGCGTCCGCCGACGTCGCCTAGCCCGGCCCGATCGGGGTCTGCGCTGCCCCGCTGGGATCGAGCACCGGCTGCGCCGCCGACCCCGCGGCGGGTTCGCCGTGCACGTAGCGAGCGCCGCGCAGCGCCGACGCCGCGGCCGCGACGAGCGAGACGGCGATCGCCAATCCGAAGACCACGATCAGGCCGGTGTGGAACGGCCCGGAGATGAGCTGCGGGAAGAAATGCTGCCCGGTCAGCGCGCCGACCTGGGCGTGCGACAGGGTCGGCAACGCGCCGGTCGAGGCGAGCAGCAGGTGCACCGGGTTGTAGCCGAGGAAAGCGGCGAACAGGCTGCCGACCGGTGGCAGGGCGCCGAGGTGGCGCGCCGTCGCGGCCGGGATCCCTTGCGCATGCAAACCGGAGTACAGCGCGCCCGGCAGTGACGCGCTCAACCCGATGATCATGAGTGAGAAGAACAGTCCGATGGAGAGCACCATGCCGGTGTTCTGCACCGTGGCGTTCACCCCGCCGGCGCTGCCCCGCTGGTCCGCGGGGACGCTGTTCATGGCGGCGGTGACGTTCGGCGCACCGAACAGCCCGGATCCCACCCCGTTGAGGAAGATCAGCACGGCGAAGACCCAGAACGGGAAGTCGGTCGGCAGGGACATCAGCCCCGCGAAGGTCCCGGCCACCAAGACCATGCCGCCGGTGGTGAACATCCGCGCCCCGTGACGGTCGGACAGCCGCCCGGCCAACGGCCCGGCGACCAGGAACCCGAAGGTCAGCGGCAGCAGGTAGATGCCGGCCCACAGCGGGGTGTCCGAGAACGCGTAACCGTGCAGCGGGAGCCAGATGCCCTGCAACCAGATGATGAGCATGAACTGCAAGCCACCGCGGGCGATCGCCGCCATCAGGTTCGCGGCCTGACTGCTCCAGAACGCGCGGATGCGGAACAGGGCCAGCGACACCATCGGCTCGGCTACCCGCCGCTCCAGCCCGACGAAGGCGACCAGCAGAAGTGATCCGCCGACCAGCCCCGCGAGCACCCAGGGGTTGGTCCAGCCCATGTTGTGCCCGCCGTAGGGCTGGATCCCGTAGGTGATCGCGGCGAGCACCGCGGTGAGCCCCAGGGCGAACGTGAGGTTGCCGGCCCAGTCGATCGACGCCGGCGTCCGGACCCCGAGCTCGCGCAGGCTGCGATAGCTCCACAGCGTGCCGAACAGGCCGAACGGCACGCTCACGAAGAAGACCAGCCGCCAATCCACCTGGGACAGCAGCCCGCCGGCGACCAGGCCGAGGAACTGCCCGGCGAGCGCGGCGACCTGAGCGATCCCGACAGCCATGCCGCGTTCGTTGGAGGGAAAGGCGTCTGTGACGATCGCGACCGCATTCGCCGAGATCATCGCCCCGCCGACGCCCTGGACCAGCCGCCACAGGATCAGCCAGGTGCCGCCGGCCCCTGCGGAGAACGGGTCGAGGGCGAGCGCGACCGAGCCCACCGTGAACACCGCGAAGCCGGCGTTGAAGATGCGCACCCGACCGTAGATGTCGCCGAGGCGGCCTAGCGAGACCACCAGCACCGCGGCCACCAGCAGGTACCCCATCAGCAACCAGAGCAGGTAGCCGACGTTGCCCGGGGCGAGCGGATCCAGATGGATGCCGCGGAAGATCGCCGGCAGCGAGATGATCACGATCGAGGCGTTGATCGACGCCATCGTGATCCCCAGCGTCGCGTTGGTCAGGGCGGTCCACTTGTAGGAGCCGCCCGTCCCGGATCGCACCGGCCCTCTCGACCCTTCCCCTGAATTAGTTGTCAGAGACGAACTATTTGGTGCAGCGTAGCGGCGGGCCCCGCTTCCGGGGACCGTAGGGCGGGAGGTGCCGTGGCCGACCCCGATCGCACCGCCACCGCCACCGCCGCGTCGCTGCGGCTGGTGGTCGGTCGACTGGCCCGCAAGCTCGGCCGCGGCGGCGGCCTGACGCTGAGCCAGCTGTCGGCGCTGGCCAGCATCGAGGCGGCCGGCGTCATCCGGCTGGCGGACCTCGCCGCGATCGAGGGCGTCTCCCCACCCACCCTCTCGCGGATCGTGGGCAGCCTGACCGACGCCGGGCACCTCACCCGCCGCCCCGACACGGCGGATCGCCGCTCCAGCCTGGTCTCGCTCAGCCCGGGCGGGCGCCGGGTGCTCGACGCCACCCGCCGGGAGCGCACCGCCGCCCTGGCCGAGCGGCTGCGCCAGCTGACCCCCGCCGAGATCGCGCGCGTCCGCGATGCGCTGCCCGTCCTGGCGCGCCTGGTGGACGGCTTCGACCCGCCCCGGAGCGGCTGACCGGCGCCATTCGAGCAGGAGCGGGGAGGGGGTGGGCCTCGTCTGGGATGAAGGAAGGGTGGAATGCCGGGCGGCCGTCCCTGGCGACGTCGGCTCCCCTGGGGGGCGGTTTTGGGCTTGATCATCGGCGAATGTGCAATTTCCGACGGATTTCCGGGCGGGCCACGCTTGGGCCGTGTCGCAAATTGCACACTCGGTGCCGCTGGGGGGTGCGGGGTGGCGGGGCTTGCCCGGGCCTCGGGGGCGAACCGGACTTTTCGGATCCGCGCCGTGTTACCTGCCGTTGTCGCCAGTCTAGGCTGTCCGTTCGGTTAAATCATGCCGAATGGCTCAACCCGGGTGGTCCATCCGGCCGAGACTTCGACAGACCCTTCGAACTCAGGAGCCGCCGTGCGCCGCACCCTGCTGGCCGCCCTGTCCGCCGCGGCGGCCGCGGTGACGATCGGCGCTGCGCTGCCCGCGCTCGCGGTGACCGGGCCGGACACCTCCAGCTTCCAGCATCCGAACGGGATCGCGATCGCCTGGGGGCAAGTCGCGTCGGCCGGGCAGTCCTTCGCGTTCATCAAGGCGACCGAGGCCACCACCTACACCAACCCCTACTACGCCAAGGACGCGGCGGGTGCGGCGGCGGCCGGGCTGATGCACGGCGCCTACGACTTCGCCCGACCGGCGCTTCCCCTGAGCACCGCCACCGACCAGGCCCGCTACTTCTTCTCGGTCGCCGGCTCGCAGGAGGCACCGGGCGACCTGCCGCCGGTGCTCGACCTCGAGGTCACCGGCGGGCTGTCCACCAGCCAGCTGGTGAGCTGGACGAACACCTGGCTGACCACAATCAAGCAGCTCACCGGACGCACGCCGATCCTCTACAGCTACCTGAACTTCTGGACCACGGCGATGGGCGACACGCACGCCTTCCTGGCCTATCCGCTCTGGATCGCCGACTACGGAGTGGCCAAGCCGACGGTCCCCGGCGGGTGGCCCACCTACACCTTCTGGCAGTTCACCGACTCCGCGTCGATCCGCGGGATCAGCGGCGGCGTCGACGCGTCCTACTTCAACGGCACCCTCGATGCGCTGCGCCGGCTCGCCCTCGAGGACTCGGGTGCCGCGCCGTTCGGGGTGAGCGCCGCCGCCGGGGACGCCACCGCGCAGGTCTGGTGGAACGCGCTCCCCACCGCCACCGGGTACACCCTCACCGGCACCGACGGGACGACCTACCCGGAGGCCGCCGGGGTCACCTCGCAGTCGATCACCGGGCTCACCAACGGCCAGGCCTACGCCTACTCGGTGACCGCGAACCTGCCGAACGGGAAGTCCGAGGTCACCGGCTGGGGGGTTCCGGTGGTGCCGGTGGTGCCCGACCGGATCACCCTCACCGCGACCCCGGGGCAGCTCTACGCCGGCAACCAGACCACCGTGGCGGTGCAGGTGACCCAGACGGCGACCGGTCAGCCGATCTCCGGGCTGCCGGTCAACATCTACGGTCAGTGGGTGGGCAGCAACGGGCCGTACCAGGTGCAGCAGCTCACGACCGACGCGCAGGGGCAGGCCAGCTTCCAGCACACCGTCGGGCTCTCCGACGCCTACCAGGCGGACATCCTCGGCAGCCCGTACGCCTACACGCAACCCGCTACCGGGTGGGTCCCGGTCAGCGTGCTGCCGACCATGACGGCGAGCCCCAGCGCGACCGACGTGACGGTGGGCCGGTGGTTCAGCGTCACCGGCAGCGTCAACCCCAGCCGCGGCGGGGACCCGCTCACCGTCCAGGCGTACATCGCCGGCAGCTGGCACAACGTCGCCGCCGGGACCGGGAACTCCACCGGCGCCTACTCGCTGCCCGTCTACGCCGGGCGGCTCGGCCAGTTCCCGATCCGCGTCCTGCTGGGCGCCAACACGGTGCACGCATCCGGGAACTCGGCCACATTCGACGTCGACGTGTCCCCGTCCACCACGGTTGCGGTCAGCGCGCACCCGAGCGCCGGCAGCGCCCCGGTCGGCTCCCGGATCACGGTGTCCGGCACGGTGTCCCCGAGCGAGGGCGGCGACCCGCTACAGGTTCAGGCGCTGCTCGACGGAACCTGGCACGACGTGGCGACCCCCAGCGCCGGACCCTCCGGCGGTTACGCCGGGTCGGTGTACCTCGGGCGGGTGGGGCAATTCCCCTTCCGGGTCCTCGTCGGGGCGACCCCCCTGCATCCGGCTGGGTCCTCACCGACGTTCACCGTGAGCGTGGATCGGATTGTCGGGGCCGTCGTCAGCGCCCGCCCCAACACCAGCGCGCCGCGGGTCGGGACCCGGATCGACGTCACCGGCTCGGTTTCCCCGGCCCGCTACGGTGACCACCTGCTGGTCCAGGCGTGGATCACCGGGATGTGGCACAACGTCGGCTGGGCAACCACCAATCAGAACGGGCAGTACGCGGCCACGGTCTACTGCGGCCGGACGGGGTCGATCCCGATCCGGGTCAGCGTGTCGGCCGACCCGATCCACTACGCCGCGGTTTCCCCCACCTTCGTGATAACCGTCCACTGACCCGGGATCGTGACTGCCATGCGAGAACCGCACCCGACCGGACCGGTTTCAGCCTCGGTTCGGGCCTCGGTTCTGGCTCCCGGGCTGGTAGCCCTGACGTTGCTCGCGGGCTGCGGGGTGGCGCATCCGACGACCGCTGCCGCGATCCTCCAGCCCGCTTCGCCGTCGCCCTCGCCGGCGCATCCAACGGCGCTGCCGTCCGCGACCCGCGCGGTCAAGGCACCGCCGGCGCCGAAGGTGGTCGGTGCGGCCGCGGGGCTCCCCGCGTGCGCGACCGGGGAACTTTCCGCCGGTCTCGCGGGCACGCAGGGCGCGGCCGGCCACATCCTCGACGTGTTCTCGTTGACCAACCGCGGGACGGGCAGCTGCCGGCTGGACGGCTACCCGGGGCTGGCGCTGCTCGACCGGGCGGGGCGGGGGCTCCCGACCGATCCGGTGCACGGGGCGGACATGGCCTTCCCGGCGGTTTCGGCCCACCCGGTCGTGCTGAACGCCGGGCAGGCGGCGTCGTTCAGCGTGGGCTACAGCGACGTGCCGTCGGGGGCCCAGCCGGACTGCTCGAACGCCGCCGCTCTGGCGATCACACCACCCGGCCAGTCCAGCGCGCTGCGGGTGGCGACGGCGCTGGCTCCGTGCGGCGGCGGCCGGCTCGACGTCTCCCCGGTCGTCGCGGGTAGCCACGGGGTCCCGAGCTAGGAATTCCCCCGGGGCAGGGGGTTGCGGGGGCCCCGACCGTCTCGGGTAGTCCCGGTCAGCGGGTCCGGCGAAGTCGCCCCACGGCCGCGGCGAGCCCGAGCAGAACTAGCCCGCCGAGTCCAAGCAGGCCGAGCCGCCCGCCGGTAGCCGGAAGCGACCCGCTGGCCGCTGTCGACCGCCCGCCGGCACCCGACCCGGCCGCGTGCGCGAGCGCGATCGCGGCCGGGTTGGTGCAAACCGCTCCGACGACGAGCGCCTGGTCGGGCGCCGTGGAGGCGACGTCCTCGGTGAACCCGAGCGGGTTGGTGATCAGGGTTGGGCCGGACAGGTCGGCGACGGCAATCGCGTACGGGTAGGCGAGCTCGCTGCCGGTCGCCGGCTTGCCGACGTCCGCCCGGGGCACGGTCATCGTGATCAGCCCGTTCGCGAAGCTGCCCTGGATCGTCTTCAGCGTGGTGTATCCACCGCCGGCGGTCGTGCCGTCGGAGTAGGTGACCGCCCCGGTGTCGGACACCGCCGCCTCGGCGAAGTAGGTGAGCGCCCCTTGCGTCCACAACAGCAGGAACGACGAGCCGGTGGAGCCGTTGGGCAGCGACGTGGAGATCGTCGGTCCGTAGATCGTCGCGATCAGGTTGGCCCCGCTGCTGCGCAGCGTTGCGGTCCGGATGTCCAGGCTCGGGTCCTGCACCGAGACCGGATCCAGGTAGTTGTTCGCGTTACCCGCCGGACTGGTGACGACCGGGCAGCCGGAAGCGACGAGCGGAACGGCGGCCTGCGCGGTCGGGTGGGTGGGGGTGAGCCGGTGGTCCACGTCGCTCATCAGATGCGCGACATTCATCGCGCCGAGCCCGGACACGTAGTCCCATCCCGGCCCGGGCTGGTTGTAGAAGTTGCCCGCCGCGGTCTCCGACGCGGTGATGTCGTAGAAATCCCGGGCGTAGGTCGTGGGGTCTTTCCCGATCCGATAGAAGGTCTCGTCGGCGAAGCCGAGCCCGGCCGTGGTCGGGGCCGCCGCCTGCACGCGGGACCACATCCCGACCGCCAGCGGCGAGGACAGGCTGGTGCCGCCCTGCCCGCCGGGGGACATGTCGTTCTCGTAGGCGTAGGAGTTCGAGAGCAACAGCGTCTGCGGGGAGGGGCTGAGGACGTTCCCGGACATGTCCGCGATGTCCGGGGCGCCGCGGCAGATCGTGCCCGGCGGGTATGGGGTGCCGTCGGGCTGGGACAGGCATGTCCGGTTGATCGCCGCGATGCCCTGCTGGAACTTCGGCTCGGCGATGTAGCCGCTCGGGCCCCCGCCGGTGTAGGTCCAGCTGACTTCCGACTGCCGCGTCGCCGGGCTGGACGGGGGCGGCGTGTTCGGGCCGGGAGTGTCGACGACGGTGCCGCCGACGCACACGACGTGCGTGCTCGCGCAGGGGTAGTTGTCCTCGGGCGCCGGCTGCGGTGAGACGCCGTTGCCGGCCCCGAGGATCGGGATCACGATCGCCGGACAGGATCCGCCGGTGTCCCCGGCGGAGGAGAACAAGGTGCGGCCCTCGAGGTTGGCCCGGAGCAGACTCGGCTCCGCCGCCGGCTCCAGCTCGTCCCCCAGCTCGGTGCCGTAGAAGAACGGCGGCTGGGCGAGCGGGCCGAAGATCGCGTTGCCGGGGCTCGTCTCGCACTCACCGAAGCTCGCGTTCATCTGCTTCGGGCCGGCCGGGTCGCTCGCCCAGGCGGCGAAGCTCGCCGCCACGTCGGCGTCGAACAGCGACTTGCCGAAGTAGAGGTCGAGCTGGCTCAGCCGAGGGGCCATCCCGGTGATGGCCGCGGAGTCCAGGTACCACTCGACGTTGTCGGTGTCGTCGCCGTTCGCGGTGGCGCCCGCAGACGCCTGGGTGTGCACGATCCGAACCGGCACCTCGGGCAGGCTGTGGATCCTTTCGTAGACCCGCAGGTTCGCGACGACGGCGTCCGCGTAACCCTCGCCGAAGATCCCCGCGGTCTCGCCCTGACCGGTGTCGGTGGCGGGCAGGTTGTACACGCCCCACAGATTCTGCGGGGTGAGCAAGGTCTGGCAGGGGGTGCCGCACGAGGCGCCGGGGGTGGCCGCGGCGCCGGGGGCGCGGCCGGCGTCGACCGCCCGAACCTGCGCGCCGGTCCACATCCGGCTCAGCGTGTTCAGCCCCAGCAGCGTCGTCATCGGCAGGTTCGCGGGCACCAGCGGGGCGACCGTGTTCGCGACGAAGGGCACCGGCCCGGCCTGGTAGCGGGCGAACCGGGTGTGCATCAGGGCGGCCACCTGCGCGACCGTGCCGCTCGCCGTGATGTAGTCGCGCGCCCCGGAGACCGAGCTCACTTGGAGGCCACCCGAGCGAAGCCAGGATTCCGTGGCGTTCGCGGTGGCCGCCGAGACCGCGAAGCGGGCGTCGTATTGCGCGGGATCGAGGAACCGGTGGTACTGCGGGCTGCCCGGTGTGTAGATCTGCTGGTAGAGGGCCGCCTCGCCCGCGGGGTCCGGGTGTCGCAGCGCAACGCCGATCGTCAGCACCTGCCCGGAGGCGGCCGGGCCGAGGTAGCGGGCGTGGTCGAGTCCGGGGAGGACGGCCGCGGTGCGCACGAGGCGGGTGCCGGTCGAGTACGTGCTGGCCGTTGCGGGGACGGTGAAGCCGCCGGCGGTGACCACCGCCGCCACCACCAACAGACCAGCCGAACGCGATCCTGCCGACATCATCGTCTCCCGAGCCTTCGTCGCGGTTGTCTGCGGGCAGCGACAACCTCTTGCCCTACCCCTTCGACGTCACACCCGGTCCACCTGCCGGGCCGGCCGGGGCCGGTGTGGAACCGTGATGTGGCAGGCTCGGCGGGTTACCGAGACCGAATGGGAGCGGCTCGGGGAAGCCTGGAAATCCATCGACCGGGGGTCAGGCCCGGGCGCGCGAGCGCCGAGCCAAGCGAGCTCGGCGGAAGCCCAGGGCCGCCAACATCGCCGCGAGCCCCAACGCCGGTAGCGTCACCCCGCTGCCGGTCGCGGCCAGCTGGGCACCGGCCAGCTGGGCACCGGTCACCGTTGCGGTCGTCACCCCGCCGCTCGTCGTCACTACGACACCCGCCGCCGGATGCCCGTGCGGTTCCGGCGCTACCGGAGGGCACTCCCCCGCGGCGCTCGGCGGATAGACCGTCCCGCCGGTCTCCGGCTCCGCGTAGTGCAGGCACAACAGGTTGTCGTGGTTGACGATCGGTGTCTCGAAGACCGGCGCGGGAAGTGGCAGGACCGTGTTGCCGTGGCTGGCCAGGAAGGCGGTGAGCTGGGTCTCGGCAGGCTCTCTGCCCGCGAGCCGAGGGTCTTCGAGGAAGCCGTGCGGGTCGCTGCTCGCGGTCGGCGTCTTGTCGTTGCGGTAGTAGGTCAGCCGATCGAACAGATCGCCCGCCCGGATGACGTTTCCGAGGGTGAAGTTGGGCACGGTGGCGTCACCGAAGGCGTTCAGGAACTCCACCGTCTTCGGGCCGTACCTCGGTCGCAGGCGCAACAGCGGTGCGTAGGGCTCGGGGCCGCCCGAGCGTTCCAGCCAGATGGCGTTGTTCAGATACTCCGCCAGCAGCGCCGAGCCGGGATGCGGGTTGGTGATGCGCGGGTCATCGGGGAGCGGAATGTCCTCGGTGAAACCGTTGAGTCCCGGGCCCCCGTTGAGCAGATCGGGACGGCTCACCTGAAGCTGGGCGGCCAGCAGGTTCCGGAAGCCCGAAAGCCGGGCGATGTCGACGATCGGCCCGCCGCCGGAGTTGAGGTAGCCGACCCGCACGTGCGGGTCAGTGCCGAGCAGCATCGTCCCGTAGATGCCGCCGAACGACAGCCCGTAGTACTCCACGTTGGTGCGGGCGAGCGGCACCGACTGGCCCGCGCAGCCGGGCACGGTGATGCCGTGTTCGATGGAGCGAACCAGCGCCATGTTGTCCACGGTGGTCTGGATCAGCCCGTCCCGGAGACCGACCAGGGCGTTGTGCGAGGGCAGGTCGGCAACGACCTTGCCGTTCACCACGGTCTTGTGATCGCTGGGCTGCACGCCTTCGGTGTCCCCGATGATGCCGTCGCCGTCGGAGGCACGGCCGCGGCCGTACGACTTGAAGGTGGTGACCGCTCCGGGCGGCCCCACCGAGATCGTGCTCGCCGGGCCGAAACCGTGCCCGAGCGGATCGGTCGCGACGGTGGCGATCCCGGCGGCGGCATTGAAGTCCGAGGTCAGGAACAGGTCGAAGTAGCTACGGGTGAACCCGGGTCCGTAGACAGCCACCGGCCAGCCGCCGGCCGGCGGCACCCCGGCCGGCACGATCATCGCGAACCCGAGACGCGCCTTGGACAAGGCCGGCGGCGTCTGGGTGGTCGGGACCTGCGGGATCACCGCGTCGGAGGTCACGAACTGCGGGCTTTCGAACGAGCCGAACGCGTAGCAGCCGACGCCGGTCACGGCGGAGTTGAGGACCATCGAGCTGACCAGGGGCTTCGACGGGTCGGCACTGACCTGATCGTTGCGGGTGATGAACTGGGCGTCGGTCACCGGAAAGACCGTCGTGATCGAACCCTGGGTGAAGCTCACGTCGTGGGTCGCGCCCGACTGCTGGTAGGCCGTGCCGGCGTCGAGGGACTTGCGCAACCGGTCCAGTTCGGTCGTGCCGGACAGGGTGGTGAACGCGACCCGTCGCCCGGCCGCGATCGGGTATCCGGCCGCGTCGAGGACACCCGTCGTGATCACGATGGTGTAGCGCGTGTCCTCGCGCAGGAAAGCCGTGGTGTTTCCCGTCAACGTCGACGTGGCGGGGTTCCACACGATCTGCCGGAGCCCGGTTCGACTGCCGTCCGGGCCCTGCACGAAGACCGTGTCGCTGTTGACGCTGTCGAGCTGGATGGCACCGGTAAACGGGATCAGGATGCGCGGCTGGAGGTCGAAGCCGTCGATCTGGTTCAGCAGGCGAAGGCCGTCGCAGATGGAGTAATTCGCGCTCGTGCACGTCGGGACGGGCAGGTTGATCCGCCGGCCGCTGAGCTGGCGGGGATCGGCGACGGTGAACTTGTCGTTGGGGAACACCGCGGTCTCGGGGGTGCTTCCGTCCCGGATGGCCACTCGGGAGGCTGCGCGCGCCACCGGCAGCGCGGTCGAGCCGGCGGCGAGCGGCACGACGAAGGCCGCGACCGTCGCGATCCCGAGGATGAGCGGGAACCGGCGCACGATTACCTCCGGGTGGCGGGATGCAGGCCGCCGCGAGGCGAACAGGATTCTAGAATCTCATTCGCCGCCGAGCGGGCCATTCCTGCCGGGGCAGGTGCTACTAGCCTTGATCTTTCACGCTGGGCACAGCTGATCATTTGAGTGATCGTTTTGGGCGCCTGGTGCGGGCTGCTGGTTGGCGCTGTGTGGTGGTAGCGCGGGGGGGTCGGGTTGGAGGTATGCCTCGGGGCCGGCTGTCGCC
>DATLTS010000029.1 GCA_035533475.1 Mycobacteriales bacterium
ACGCTTTCGCTCCTCAGTGTCAGGTAAGGCCCAGAGAACCGCCTTCGCCACCGGTGTTCCTCCCGATATCTGCGCATTTCACCGCTACACCGGGAATTCCATTCTCCCCTACCTACCTCTAGTCTGCCCGTATCCACTGCAGGCCCAGGGTTAAGCCCTAGGTTTTCACAGCAGACGTAACAGACCACCTACGAGCTCTTTACGCCCAATAATTCCGGACAACGCTTGCGCCCTACGTATTACCGCGGCTGCTGGCACGTAGTTAGCCGGCGCTTCTTCTGCAGGTACCGTCACTTTCGCTTCGTCCCTGCTGAAAGGGGTTTACAACCCGAAGGCATTCATCCCCCACGCGGCGTTGCTGCGTCAGGCTTTCGCCCATTGCGCAATATTCCCCACTGCTGCCTCCCGTAGGAGTCTGGGCCGTGTCTCAGTCCCAGTGTGGCCGGTCACCCTCTCAGGCCGGCTACCCGTCATCGCCTTGGTGGGCCGTAACCCCGCCAACAAGCTGATAGGCCGCGGGCTCATCCTCAGCCGGAATAAACCTTTCCACCTCAAGGGATGCCCCTCGAGGTCGTATCCGGTATTAGCCCCGGTTTCCCGGAGTTATCCCAGAGCTGAGGGCAGATTGCCCACGTGTTACTCACCCGTTCGCCGCTAGGACACCCTCCCGAAGGAGGGGCCTCGCTCGACTTGCATGTGTTAAGCACGCCGCCAGCGTTCGTCCTGAGCCAGGATCAAACTCTCCGTAGATGCCTATAGACGTACTCGCGCCGAGGCGCGAGATGGTCGACACACAGAGATACTGGCTTTTGACAGACTGGCGTCTGTCATTCACCAAAGGAACCGCCCAGCCCGGGAGAACCCGAGCCAGGACGGGGTTTTTTTGGCACTGACTTTTGGCACGCTGTTGAGTTCTCAAGGAACGGGCGCGCACTGCGGCGGGCCTCTCGGCCGTTCGCAGGGCAACCTGCTCAGTATCCCCTTCGCGTCGTCCGCCGTCAAAGGCGCGGTCGGCGTGAAAGGGCACCCGCGCGCAACCACGACCGGAAGCCACAGCGGCCTCCGGTCTGCTACCCGGGGTGGCCCCCGGACCGTCCACGACCGGCGTGAACCGGCGTGTCCGTTGCTCCGTGGGGCTTGACGGACTCTACGGGCTCGCCCGGGTCAGGTCAACCGCCGCCCCGGGCCACGCCCGCGACCTCCCGCCGACCGCGGCGCAGGACCGCCCACCGGCCGTGCAGCAGGTCGGCCTCGGTGAGCGCCGCCTCCGGGTCGGTCACCCGGGCATTGTTGAGGTACGCCCCGCCCTCGGCCACCGTGCGCCGGGCAGCCGAGCGGCTCGGGGCGAGCCCGCTCGCGACCAGGAGGTCGATCACCGTCGGCAGCGGGTCCCCGACCTCGACGGTCACCGTTTCGGCCAGGGCGGCGGCCAGGGTGCCGGCGTCGAGTCCGGACAGCTCCCCCGCCCCGAACAGGGCGTGGCTCGCGGCTACCGCCTGGGCGCACTCGGCCGCCCCGTGCACGAGCGTCGTGACCTGCTCGGCGAGCCTGCGCTGCGCCTCCCGGGCGGCCGGCCGCTCGACCACGGCTGCGGCCAGGGTCTCGATCTCGGCCGCCGGGGCGAAGGTGAAGGCCTTGAGGTAATCGACGACGTCGCGGTCATCCGCGTTCACCCAGAACTGGTAGAAGGCATACGGGCTGGTCATCGACGGGTCGAGCCAGATCGTCCCGGTCTCGGTCTTGCCGAATTTCGTCCCGTCGGCCTTGGTAACCAGCGGCGTCGTCAACGCGTGCACCGAGCCGCCCTCGACCCGGCGGATCAGGTCGACGCCGGCGGTGATGTTGCCCCACTGATCCGACCCGCCGGTCTGCAGCCGGCAGCCATGCCGGCGGTAGAGCTCCAGGTAGTCGTAGGACTGGAGCACCTGGTAGCTGAATTCGGTGAAGCTGATCCCGGCGGTTTCCAACCGGGCGCTCACCGACTCCTTGCCGAGCATCCGGTTGACCGAGAAATGCTTGCCGAGGTCACGGAGAAACTCGATCGCCGTGAGCGAAGCGGTCCAGTCGAGGTTGTTCACGATCCGGGCCGCGGTAGCGCCGCCGAAATCGAGGTACGGCTCGATCTGCGCCCGCAGCCGCTCCACCCAGGACGCCACGACCTCGGCATCGGCGAGGGCCCGTTCCGCTGCCTTCCCCGACGGGTCACCGACCAGCCCGGTGGCTCCTCCGACGAGCGCGATCGGCCGGTGCCCGGCGAGCTGGAACCGCCGCAGCGGCAGGATCTGGGCCAGGCTGCCGATGTGCAGGCTGGGGGCAGTCGGGTCGAAACCGCAGTAGAGGGTGACCGGTCCCGCGGCCAGCTCGGCGCGGAGGGCTTCGAGGTCGGTGGACTGGGCGATCAGTCCCCGCCACGCCAGGTCGTCCAGCAGGCCGGTCACGAGCCGCGACGCTAGCAGGGGACGATTCGGCCGCGCCCGGATTTCAGCCCGGTCGATACCCGCTCACCGTCGGGTCGCCGAGGATCGAGAAGCGCCACGGGGTCGGTGCGCCGGCGCCGCGCACCCCGACTCGGGGCCCGACGGCCACCCGCGCCCGCGGCACCCGGGTCCCGGCGAGCACCCGCAGCGGCGAGCCGGGGTCGGTCACGTCCACCCCGTCCAGGGTGCCGGTGACGCCCAGGGCGACGGTCAACCGGGCCGGCCCGCGGGCGAGATCCCGATCCCTGATCGCAACACCCCGCTCGCGACGGGCGCGGGCAAGTTCGATCCCCCGGCCCACCGCACCGGCGCGCAGCAGGACCGCCCGGGCGGTCCCCTCCGGCGCGCACACCAGGTTCGCGCACCAGTGCATCCCGTAGGTGAAGTACACGTACGCCCGGCCGGGCGGACCGAACATCGTCGCGTTTCGCCTGGTCCGCCCGCGATACGCGTGCGAACCGGGGTCGGTCTCGCCGGCGTATGCCTCGACTTCGGTCAGTTGCAGCTCAACGAGCCCGTCGCCCTCCCCCGAAGCCACCCAGGCGCCGAGCAGTCCCCGGGCGACGGTCCGGACATCGCGCTCGTAGAACGCGGCCGGCAACGTTGGGCCGGGCAGCTATCGGCCCTCCGCCCATGCGACGTGGGAGGCGACGACCGGACGCAACGCGGCCAGTTGCTCGCGGACCCGAGCCGGTGCGGTGCCGCCGGCGGTGGACCGCGCGGCCAGCGCACCCTCGACCGACAGGACGCTGCGCACCTCCGGACCCAGGTGCGGGCTGATCCCCGCCAGGTCCGCATCGGAGACGTCGCCGAGATCGCAGTCGTGGGCCGTGCACCACACGACGAGGTGTCCGACGGCCTCGTGTGCCTCCCGGAACGCGACCCCGTGCCGAACCAGGTACTCGGCGATGTCGGTGGCCAGCGAGAACCCGGCCGGGGCGGCGGCCGCCAGCCGCTGCTCGTCGACGCGCATCGTCGCCACCATCCCGGCGACCGCCGGCAGCAACACGAGCAGGGTGTCGACGGCGTCGAATACCGGCTCCTTGTCTTCCTGGAGATCGCGGTCGTAGGCGAGCGGTAGCCCCTTGAGGGTGGCCAGCAGACCGGTGAGGTTCCCGATCAGCCGCCCGGCCTTCCCGCGCGCCAGCTCCGCGACGTCCGGGTTCTTCTTCTGCGGCATGATCGAGGACCCGGTGGCGAAGGCGTCGTCGAGCTCGACCCAGCCGAACTCCCGGCTCGACCACAGGACGATCTCCTCGCCGAGCCGGGACAGGTGGACCCCGATCAGCGCCGCCACGAAAAGGAACTCGGCCGCGAAGTCGCGGTCCGAGACGGCATCGATCGAGTTCGCCGCGGCCGACGCGAATCCGAGCTCGGCCGCGACCGCGGCCGGATCGAGCGGGAGCGACGACCCGGCCAGCGCCCCCGCCCCCAACGGGCTCACCGCCGCCCGGACGTCCCAGTCGACGAGCCGGTCCACGTCGCGCGCGAAGGCGTGCACGTGCGCTGCGAGGTGATGCGCGAACAACACCGGCTGCGCGTGTTGCAGGTGGGTCATCCCCGGTGCCGGCAGATCGGCGTGCTCGTCGGCCTGGGCGAGCAACGCGCCCTCGACGTCGGCGAGGCGCGCGGCGACCGAACGGGCGTGATCGCGCAGGTAGAGGCGCAGGTCCGTCGCGACCTGGTCGTTGCGGCTGCGGCCGGCCCGCAACTTGCCGCCCAGCGCGCCCAGCCGTTCGAGCAGCCCGCGCTCCAGCGCCGTGTGCACGTCCTCGTCCTCGGCGGTCGGCCGGAACGCGCCGCTCTGCACCGCCTGGCCGAGATCGTCCAGGGCGGCGAGCATCCGGGGCAGCTCGTCGCCGGAGAGCAGCCCGGCGGACCCGAGCACCTTCGCATGCGCCCGCGAGGCGGCCAGGTCGTACGGCGCCAGCCGCCAGTCGAAGTGCACCGACACCGAGAGCCGCGCCAGCGCTTGGGCCGGACCGGAGGAGAACCGACCCCCCCACAGGCGGGTCGGCGGCGGGGTGGGGCTCACCGGGCGAGCCGCTGATCCCGTCGAGCCGCGATCTTGCTCGGCAGGCCCCACAGCTCCACGAAACCCCGGGCCAGCGACTGGTCGAACTCGTCCTCGGCGTCGTAGGTCGCCAGGTTGTAGTCGTAGAGGCTGGCGTCGCCGCGCCGGCCGGTAACCGTCGCCCGGCCGGCGTGCAGCACGAGGCGGATTTCCCCGGTGACGTGCCGGGATGCGCTGGCGATGAACTCGTCGAGCGCCCGCTTGAGTGGGGAGAACCACAAACCGTCGTAGACCAGCTCGGTCCAGCGCTGTTCGACGGCGCGCTTGAAGCGGGCGAGGTCGCGCTCGACGGTGCAGCTCTCGAGCTCCTGGTGGGCGGTGATCAGCGCGATCGCACCGGGGCACTCGTAGATCTCCCGGCTCTTGATCCCCACCAGCCGGTCCTCGACCAGGTCGATCCGACCGATCCCCTGCGCCCCGGCCCGGGCGTTCAGCTCGGAGATCGCCTCCAGCATGGACACGGGTCGGCCGTCGAGTCGGGTCGGCACGCCGTCGTCGAAGCCGATGACGACCTCGTCGGCGCGCCGCGTGACCGCCGGGTCGGCGGTGTAGGAGTAGAGATCCTCGATCGGCGGGTTCCACGGGTCCTCGAGGAAGCCGGTCTCGATCGCCCGGCCCCAGACGTTCTGGTCGATCGAGTAAGGGGACTTCTTCGACACGTCGATGGGCAGCCCGCGCTCCTCGGCGAATGCGATCGCCTTGTCCCGGGTCATCCCCGAGTCCCGAACCGGGGCCAGTACCGCAAGGTCCGGCGCCAGCGCGCCGAGCCCGACCTCGAACCGGACCTGGTCGTTGCCCTTGCCGGTGCAGCCGTGCGCGACCGTCGACGCCCCGAACTCCCGGGCCGCGGCGACCAGGTGCGTGACGATGAGGGGCCGGGACAGCGCGGAGAGCAGCGGGTAGCGGTCCATGTAGAGCGCATTCGCCCGCAGCGCCGGCAGGCAGTAGCCGTCGGCGTAGGAGTCCCGGGCGTCCGCGACCACCGCCTCGACGGCGCCGCAATCGAGCGCGCGTTGCCGGATCACGGTCAGGTCCTCGCCGCCCTGCCCGACGTCGACCGCTACCGCGATGACCTCGGCACCGGACTCCCGCGCGATCCAGCCGATCGCCACGGACGTGTCCAGACCACCGGAGTAGGCCAGAACAATCCGGTCGGACATCAGGCGTTCACCCCTTTGCTGCCCGCCTCGGCGAGCTGGCGCAACCGGCCGGCCAGGGCCGCCCCGCCGCGGCTCCCCCGGGTCACGACGAGGACGGTGTCGTCGCCCGCAACCGTGCCGATGACGTCGGGTAGCCCCGCCCGGTCGACGGCGGACGCGAGCAGGTGCGCCCCGCCCGGCGGCGTGCGCAGGACCGCGAGGTTGGCCGAGGCGTCGGTTGCGACCAGCAGGTCCTCGAGAATCCGGCCGAGGCGGCCATCCGGACCGGCCGGCCTGGCCGGATCGCCCGGCAACGCGTATGCGGTCCCCGGGCCGGCGCGGCGAAGCTTCACCGCCCCCAGCTCCTCGAGGTCCCGGCTCAGGGTCGCCTGGGTGACCGCGAACCCGGCCTCCGCGAGCAGCCGGGCCAGTTCGGACTGCGAGCGGACCGGCCCCCGCGCGAGCAGCTCGGCGATCCGGGCCTGGCGCGCGGTCTTGGTCGAAGGCGCGACGACCGTCATGGCGTCCCGCTGCGCTCGAGGAGGAACGCAAGCAGCGCCTTCTGTGCGTGCAGCCGATTCTCGGCCTGGTCGAACACGGCACTGTGCGGGCCGTCGATCACGTCGGAGGCGATCTCCTCACCGCGGTGGGCCGGCAGGCAGTGCAGGACGAGGACGTCCGGTTTCGCCGCTCCGACCGCGCGCGCGTCGAGCTGGTACGGGCGGAACAGCGAGACCCGGCTCTGCGCCGACTCCTCCTGACCCATCGAGGCCCAGACGTCGGTGTAGAGCACGTCCGCACCGGCGGATGCGGCCAGCGGGTCGTCGGTGAGCGCCACCGAGCCGCCGGTGCGTTCCGCGATGTCGCCGGCCCGGCGGACGACCGGGCCGGTGGGCTCGTGGCCGGGCGGGGTCGCGATCCGCACGTGCATCCCCGCGGCCGCCCCGGCGAGCAGCAGCGAGTGGGCGACGTTGTTCCCGTCCCCGAGATAGCTCAGCACCTGCCCCGCGAGTCCGCCCCGACGTTGCCGGATGGTCAGCAGGTCGGCGAGGGCCTGGCACGGATGGGCGTAGTCGGTGAGCGCGTTCACCACGGGCACGCTGCTCGCGCCGGCCAGCGCCTCGATGCGGTCCTGGCCGAAGGTCCGGATGACGATCGCCGCCACGTACCGGGAGAGCACCCGGGCGGTGTCCTCGATGGTCTCGCTCCGACCGAGTTGGGTGCTGCGAGCGTCGATGACGATCGCATGGCCACCGAGCTCGGCGATGCCGGCCTCGAACGAGAGCCGGGTCCGGGTGGACGGCTTCTCGAAGATCACCGCGACCGACCGGGGGCCGGCCAGCGGAGAGTCGGCGAACCGGTCCTTGGCCCGGCGTTCGGCGTCGTCGAGCACCAGCTCCAGCTCCGCAGGGGCGAGGTCGTCGTCGACGAGGAAGTGGCGGACCATCAGCGACCTCCATCCGCGGGGACCGGACCGCCGGTTATCTCGCGGACCCGGGCGAGCAGTTCGGCGACGCCGAACGGCTTTGCGAAGACGCTGTCCGCGCCGAGCACGGTCTGCAGATCGGGGATCGCCTCGACCTTTCCGGTGACCACGACGACCGGGACGTCCGCGAGCGCCGGGTCGCCATGCAGCTCCTCGAGCACCCGGATCCCGCCGAGGTCGGGCATCATCAGGTCGAGCAGGATCAGGGCCGGCCGCTGGCTGCTGGCCTTGACCAGACCGGCCAGGCCGTCGGACGCGGTAGCCACGTCGTATCCCTCGGCGGACAGCAGTGTCTGGAGCAGGCCACGGACGCTGGGGTCGTCCTCGACAACGAGGATGCGGGGGTTGGTCACGTTCGGCACACTAATCGCCCCGATGCGCGGCGGTCAGCACAGCGGGTAGCGCGTCGGTGAACGTGGCGAGCTGATCGGCGGTCACTACGAGCGGCGGCGCCAGCCGAATCGCTCCCGGAGCCACCGCGTTGACCAGGAAACCAGCCGATCGGGCAGCGGCCTCCACGGCCGGGGCGGCCCCGTCGTCCAGCTCGAGCGCCAGCCACAGTCCGCGTCCCCGGACCCCGTTGAAGCCCGGCCCCTCGACCGTGGTCAGGGCCCGTCGCCAGCCGGCACCGACCGTACGAACGTGTTCGAGCAGACGGTCGGCGACGATCGTGTCGAGCACCGCGAGCGCAGCCGCGCAGGCCACCGGGTTGCCGCCGAACGTCGACCCATGGTCACCGCGGCGGAGCGCCTCGGCCGCCGGACCGGCGGCCAGGCAGGCCCCGATCGGCAGACCGCCACCGAGCCCCTTGGCAAGTGTGACGATGTCGGGGACGACCCCCTCCGCCTGGTGGGCGAACCAGAAGCCGGTCCGGCCGATCCCGCTCTGGATCTCGTCGACCACCAGCAGGGCACCACTCGCGTCGCACACCGCGCGGGCCGCCGCCAGGTAGCCCTCCGGCGGCGGGACCACCCCCGCCTCCCCCTGGGTCGGCTCGAGGACGACGGCGGCAACCCGCTCGTCGACCGCGTTCTCGAGGGCGACCGGGTCGCCGTAGGGCACGAAGGTGACGTCTAGACCGAACGGTCCGAACGGTTCCCGGATGGCGGCTTTACCGGTCAACGCGAGCGCCCCGAGCGACCGACCGTGGAACCCGCGTTCGGCGGCGACGAAGCGGGGGCGATCCGGCCCCGCCATCCGGCGGGCAATTTTGATCGCCGCCTCGTTGGCGGTGGTGCCGTCGTTAGAGAAAAAGATTCGTGTGCCGGGGATGGCGATCAACTGCACGAGACGCTCGGCTAGGTCCAGCGCCGGCTGGTTGGCGAACAGGTTGGAGGTGTGCGCGATCCGGCCGACCTGGCTACTCACCGCCTCGACGATCGCCGGGTGGGCATGACCGAGCGAAGAGACCGCGATCCCGGCGATCAGGTCCAGGTAGCGACGGTCGGCGTCGTCCCACACATACGAGCCCTCGCCCCGGGTCAAGGTGAGCACGGGGGTGCCGTAGTTGCGCATCATGACCGCGTCCCAGCGCTCGGCGGTCACGGTGTCACCATCGTGCCGACCCCGGAGTCGGTGAAGACCTCCAGCAGCAGGGCATGCGGGACCCGACCGTCCAGGACATGCGCCCGGGGCACGCCGCCCCGCACCGCCGCGAGGCAGGCGGTCATCTTCGGCAGCATGCCATCGGCAAGTTGCGGAAGCCGCTGTTCGAGCTCCGCGGCGGTGAGCGAGCTGACGACCTCGTCGGTCGCCGGCCACTCGGCGTAGAGACCCTCGACGTCGGTGAGCACGACGAACTTTTCGGCGGCCAGCGCGGCGGCCAGCGCGGCGGCCGCGGTGTCGGCATTGACGTTGAACAACTCACCGTCGCGGCCCCGGGCGACACTGGCGACGACCGGTATCCGGCCGTCGTCGAGCAACGCGACGATCGCCCCCGGGTCGACGTCGACGATGTCCCCAACCTGACCGAGGTCGACCGGCACACCGTCCACGACGGCACCGCGCCGCGCGGCGGTGAACAGGTTGGCGTCCTCGCCGGACAGGCCGATCGCGAACGGACCGTGCGCGTTGACCAGTCCGACCAGTTCCCGCCCGACCTGACCGACGAGCACCATCCGCACGACCTGCATCGCCTCCGGGGTCGTCACCCGCAGCCCGGCGATGAATTCGCTGGGGACACCATGGCGCTCCAGCGCCGCGCTGATCTGCGGGCCGCCGCCGTGCACGATGACCGGTCGGATACCGGCGTAACGGAGGAAGACGATGTCCTCGGCGAACGCGGCCCGCAGCGTGGCGTCGGTCATCGCGTGGCCGCCGTATTTCACGACGACCGTGCGACCGTGGAACCGGGCCAGCCAGGGCAGCGCTTCGACCAGGGTCGCCGCCTTGTCGAGCGCGGTGGCGGCGGTCACGACGAGTACGCCGAATTCTCGTGGACGTACGCGGCGGTGAGGTCGGTGGTCCAGATCTCCGCGGCGGCGTTCCCGGCCTGGAGGTTGACGGTGACTGTCACCCGGCGCCCGCTCAGGTCGACCATCGACCGCGGCGCGCCGGCGGCACCGGACCTGGCGACCCAGACGCCGTTGATGGCGACGTCGACGGCGTCCGGTTCGAACGCCGCCGTTGTCGTGCCGACCGCGGCCAGCACCCTTCCCCAGTTCGCGTCTTCCCCATGCAGCGCGCACTTGAGCAGGTTGCTCCGGGCGACCGTACGGGCGACGTCGACGGCCTCCGGCTCACTCGCCGCGCCGACCACCTCGACGAGGACCTCCTTGCTCGCGCCCTCGGCATCGGCGACCAACTGCGCGGCCAGGTCGGCGCACACCCGGGCGACGGTTTCCGCGAGCTCGGCCGCGTCTGGGGTCGCCCCGCTCGCCCCGCTCGCCAGAAGAAGCACCGTGTCGTTCGTCGACATGCAGCCGTCGGAGTCGATCCGATCGAAGCTCTTCGCGGTCGCCGCACGGAGAACGCGGTCGAGGGTGGCCGGATCGGCACTCGCGTCTGTGGTGAGCACGACGAGCATCGTCGCCAGCTCGGGTGCGAGCATGCCGGCACCTTTTGCCATTCCGCCGACCGTGAAGGCCGATCCGGTGGCGACCGCCTGTTTGGCGACGGTGTCCGTGGTCCGGATCGCGTTTGCCGCGTCATCCGCGCGGGCCGGGTCCGCGGAGAGCCCGGCGACCGCGTCGGCCACGCCGCCCAGCAGCAGGTCGAGCGGCAGCCGCTCCCCGATCAGGCCGGTCGAGCACAGGGCCACCTCGGCGGGCGACACGTAGAGCCCGGCCCCTACCGCCTCGGCGCTGCGATGGGCGTCGCGAAATCCGTCCGGGCCGGTGCACGCGTTCGCGCCGCCGGCGTTGAGCAGCACCGCCCGAACGACACCCGCACTGAGAACCTGCCGGCTCCAGAGCACCGGTGCAGCCGGAAACCGGTTGGTCGTGAACACACCGGCGGCGGAGTGCATCGGGCCGTCGTTGACGACGATGGCCAGGTCCAGTCCTCCGCTGGACTTCAGCCCGGCGGCGACACCCGCCGTCCGGAACCCGCGGGCCGCCGTCACGCTCACGGCCCGACTCCGGAGACCGATAGCCCGATCGTCTCTGGCAGGCCCAGTGCGATGTTGGCGTTCTGGACGGCCTGTCCGGCCGCGCCCTTGCCGAGGTTGTCGATAGCCGAGACGACAACCACCCGGCCGGCGTCTGGGTCGACGGCCAGCTGAAGGTGGGCGGAGTTCGAGCCGATCGTCGCGGCCGTGTGCGGCCAACTGCCCTCGGGCAGGACGTGAACGAACGGTTCACTCGCGTAGGCGGACACCAACGCGGCGCGCGCTGCCGCCGTGCTTGTCCGGGTGCCGGCGGCGAGTCGGGCCGTGCAGGTGGCCAGGATGCCGCGTGGCATCGGGGCGAGCACGGCGGTGAACGAGAGGGTCGGCAGGCCGAGCGCCTGGGATATCTCTGGGATGTGCTGGTGCACCCCGCCGACCTTGTACGCGGAGAGGTCACCGATTACTTGGCTCGCCAGGAGTCCCGCGTCGGGCGCCCGGCCGGCCCCGGTTGTCCCGCTGGATGCGACTACTACGACATCGGCCCGGTCGACCAAACCGGCCTCGACGAGCGGCGCCAGCGCGAGGATGACCGCGGTCGGGTAGCACCCCGGGTTGGCGATCCGGCGGCAACCGGCGAGCTCGAGTCGCCGACCCGGCAGTTCGGGGAGTCCGTAGCACCAGGCCGCCGAGTGCTCACCCGCATAGAACCGACGCCAGGCGGCCGGATCGGCGAGCCGGTGGTCGGCGCCGATGTCGACTACGAGGGTGCCCGCCGGGATCGTGGCCGCCACGCCGGCGGAACTGCCGGCCGGCAACGCGAGGAACACGACGTCCGCCTGGAGAATTTCGTCGTCGAGGCCCGCAAACACCCGCCCTGCGAGCTCCGGCAGGTTCGGGTGCAGATCGGTGACCGGCCGTCCGGCGTTGGCGGCCGCGACCAGCGGACCGATCTCGAACTGCGGGTGCGCGAGCAGCAGACGCAGCAGTTCCCCGCCGGCATACCCACTTGCGCCGGCAACCGCGGCTGTCAGACCCACGTCACCCTCCTGTTCCGCTCTTCGGATAATCATACGTTACATCGGTTGTCTATGCACTATTGGAGCTCGGGTCCGCCCGGTCCGACCGGGTCCGCCCACACCGGCTGCCTAGGATCGCGCGGTGACCCGTCAGCCGCCGGCCGACCGGCCGCTGGATCAGCCGCATCCCAGCCGGCTGGACCCGGCGGACCCCCAGTTCCAGCAGATCCTGGAGGCCCACGCGGCGGCGCTCGCGTCGGGAAGCCCTGGTTACCTGGACCCGGTCAGCGGCCTGTTCGTGCTCACCGCGGTCTACCTGCGCGATCGCGGCACCTGCTGTGAGCGTGGCTGCCGACACTGCCCCTACCTGCGGTGAGTTCCCCCCGGTCGCCCGGGACCGGTCTGGCAGGAGGATCGTGCCCGGAGCACGAAACCTCCCCAGGTAGCCGTCGACGGAGGGCCGGGATGCGCTGGAGACGGATGGTCGCCACCGTTCCGCTGCTGCTCGTTTGCGCGGCGACACCGACCCTCGCCGACCCGGTCACGCGGACGCCCACGGCCCGACCGGACGGCTGCGACCCGGCCCGACCCGCAATCGCCTACTACTCCGGCGGCGTTGTGCTCTCACCGCAACCGCGCAATCCCCCGGTCCCGTGCGGCGTGAGCACCGGGTTCGCCGGCGCGGAGAGCCATATCGTCGTCCTGAACGACGGTGCCGTCGTGTTCGTTCCAGCCGTCCAGCCGGCGGGCCTGGCCGGTACCAACGCGGGTCCCGTGCCGATCGACCCGAACACGCAGACCAACGCCAGCCCGGCCGGCCTCGCGCTGAGCGCCGACGCGGGAGCGCACTGGGCGATGTTGCGACCGGCTGGGATCACCTGGAACCCCACCGACCACAGCATCTACGTGGACCCGGTGACCGGACGCCTGTTCTTCGAGGACTACAGCCCAGACCCGCAGGCCCCCGCGTTGGGGCCCAACCAGTCCGGACCGGCCCACCTGCTGTGGAGCGGTGACGGCGGTCGGACCTGGCACTACACGGTCATCAACGAGGTTGCGCTCCCGGAGAACCCGAGGTTCGCCAGTGCCATCGCCCCAGCCGGGCAGCCGCGACCCACGGGCTACCCGGACGTCGTGTACTTCTGTGCCAACACCAACGTCGGGTTCACCAGCCCCGTGATAGGGGGCCGGCTTTGCTTCAAGTCCATGGACGGGGGCTCGACATTCAGCCTCACGTCTTTGGTGTTCGACGCCGCAGCGCCGCGCCACCCCGAATGCGGCGCGAATCCGGAGAGCTATTCGGCGATCGACGGCGACTATCCGGAGCCGGCGAGCGACGGCAGCCTCTACCTCATGGTCACCTGCGGGTCGAACGTCTACCTGGCCCGCAGCGTCGACGAGGCAGCAAGCTTCCCGGTTATGCATCGCCGCGACGGGAGCGCGGTCACCCTGCCGGCACCGGCCGGCAATGGGGTGACCGGCGGCGCTGCGGAACTCCGAGTCGACCCCGCCGACAACCTGTACCTGATGTGGGCCCGGGGTGCGCATTTGATGCTCGCGGTCTCGCGGGACCGTGGACTTAGCTGGAACACGCCCGTTGACGTCACCCGCCCAGGTTTGGGCACCGTGCTCAAGTGGAGCTTCGCCGAGCGCGGCATCGGCCGGATCGCGGTCGCCTACCTCGGTCAGAGGCCGGGACAGGTCACCGTCGACGGTTACCTCACGGAAAGCACCGATGTGCTTGCCCGCCATCCGGTCTTCTGGGCCGGCATGCTGAACCAGCCAGATCACCCGCTGCTCTATGGCAGTTCGATCCAAGGCGCCGGCTACCTGGCCGGACCGGGCGGAACCGAGGTCAATCCGGCGATCTTCGGGGCGGTCTCCATTCAGCTGTTTGGCAACGACTTCATCGGAAGTGCGCTGGGGCCGGATGGCACACCGTGGGCCAGTTTCGACGCGGACTGCGGCGCGACCCCGCAGGCGGCCGGTTGCCGGGCCGATGGAGATCAAACCCGGGGCTTCGCGGGACGGCTTGTCACTTTCCACTCAACGAGCCCCCCGGTCGCCCCGCCTTCGGGCCCGGAACCCGGGACCGGGGGCACCGCCCTGCCGGCCACCGGTGGACCGCTCGCGGTGCCGGTGCTCGGGTTGGTCCTGTTGAGCGTGCTGCTCGCGGGCGGGCTGTTGCGCCGTCGCCCGGCGCCCCGCGGCTACTCTCGACGTTCATGAGAAAGCTGGCGGCCGCCCATCATTACGAGACGGATCCGCAGCGGGTCTTCAGCGCGCTGACCGACGAGGCCTTTCTCCGGGCCAAGTTCGGTGAGCTCGGTGCACGGGACGTGGACGTGCTCGAGTGCGGTCCCTCCCCCTCCGGCTCCGGGTTCCGTGTCGTGACCCGCCGCACGGTATCCGTGGACGTGCCAGGTTTCGCCAAGAGGCTGCTGTCCCCGAGCAATGCGGTCACCCAGACCGACGTGTGGGGCCAGGCAGGGGACGGCGTCCGGACTGGGCACTGGTCGGTCGAAGTCGCCGGCGTGCCCTCGACGATGGGCGGCACGATGTCCCTCGAGGCCAGCGGCGCCGGTTCGGACTATCGCCTCGACGGTGAGGTCAAGGTCTCGGTCCCGCTGCTAGGCGGGAAGCTGGAGGGCTTCGCGGTCGGCAACGCAGAACGGGACATCGCCCGGGAGTGCGAGTTCCTGGCCCGCTGGCTGGCCGAGCGCCACCCCTGAGATCAGGGCAGTACGTCCCGCACCGCCGCCGCGTAGCGCTGGGTGGTGGACGCCGTCAGGGAACCCGCCGGGAGCTCGACTACGAACGCGGTCGGGCCGAGGAGCGCGTTCTCCCAACCGACGACGCTTCCGGGGTAGTCTGTCAACGACCGCTCCGGGAGCCCCACGAGCCGGGCGAATCGGGCTTCCACGGCGAGCGGGCCTTCGGAGTCGTCGACCACCGTGAGGTGCTGGTGGAACCAGATCGACAATCCGGGATGGATCCGGCGGATCAGGGCCGCCGCCAGCCGGCTCTCCGGCTCGGACAGCGGTAGCGGCCCGGAGTAGCTCACGCTTCCTGGCGTGGCCGACCGCCAGCCGGCCGGAAAGTTGCGGTTGAGATCGACGCCGTGCGCGTTCTGCCGGGTACCGGCGGCCACCCCGTCGGGATTCAGGTCGGTTAGCAACCAAAGGTCTACCTCCGCGGGGGCTGGGCCCGCGGCCAGGGCTTGGTCGACGGCGATTCCGGCCGGCTCGTTGCCATGGATGCACCCGACGACGAGTGCCCGCCGGGGGCTGTCCGGATCACCGATTTCCACCGCCGTGATCGGACGCCTCGCCACCGAGTAGCCGAGCAGAACTCTGCGCCGCACAACCGGATCCACGGCAGGGCTCCGCGCCGGCGGCGTCCCCCGCCCGGTCACCGCACCCGCATCCCCCGGCCCTCGCGGTGATCCGCCGCAGCCGGCCAGCACCGCGGCCGCGAGGACGAGCCAGCAGGTCGAGTTCCTCCACATCCGGAGCCCAGGATCGCATCTGGCCGGCGGGCCGGTCCGGTCGAAAGGCGTCGGCAGCCAGAACGTCCTTTCCCGAATCCGCTGAACCGCGCGACTCCCGTGTTGAAGGATGACATCCATGGGACCGTTAGGCGTGCGCGCATTACCGTCACGTCGGCGGCGGACCGGATGGTCGAGAACCCTCGTCGGCTGCTGCGCCATACTCGCGACCCTGACCTCCGTGGTTGGGCTGCCGGGTTCCGCGGGCGCTCAGGCCGGACCAACGGCAAGCGCGCGCACCGTCGCCGGACCGCCCCCCCGCGCCCTTCCGCACGGGGCCAGGCAACTGGGTGCGTTGGGCAGCAACACGGCGCTGCGCCTGAGCGTGGTCCTCGCCCCTCGCGATCCGACAGCATTGGCGCGGTTTGCCACCGAAGTCAGCACCCCCGGGAATCCGCGGTACCACCGATATGTGACCTCCCGGCAGTTTGGCGCCACCTTCGGGGCTGAGCCGAGCGTCGTGGCCGCCGTCCGAAGTTGGCTGCTCGCCCGCGGGTTGCGACCTGGACCCACGGCAGGCAACGACCTGTCCATCCCGTTGGTCGCAACGGCGGGCGTGGTGTCGACTGCGCTGCACACCTCCTTCCAGCAACTGCGGATGGCGTCCGGGCGGTTGGCCTATCGCAACACCGTCCGCCCGGAGTTTCCGGCCGGTGTGCAGGCCGTACTGGGTCTCGACGATCTGTCCGTTGCCCGGCCGCTCGGATTCGGCCGCCGGTTCTCGGCTCGCTTCGGCCCGGCCCGAGCCGCGGCGACGCCCCGGTCGGTCGTCCGCGCGACAACCGGGCCGGTTCCCTGCGCGGCGGCAACCACCGTCGCGACGAGCCAAGGCGGCTACACGGCGGACCAGCTCGCCACCGCCTACGGGTTCGACTCGCTCTACAACCAGGGACGGCTCGGGGCGGGGGTGACCGTGGCGCTGGTCGAGACCGAACCGTTCGCCCCTTCCGACGTTGCCGCCTACCAGTCCTGCTACGGGTCCTCCGCTGCCGTCACCGACATTCCAGTCGATGGCGGTGCCGGCGCCGGAAGCGGTACCGGCGAGTCGATCCTCGACATCGACAACGTCATCGGGTTGGCACCGCAGACGACCCTGGACGTCTACTCCGGACCCGCCGGCAGTGACTACGACATCTATTCCGCGATCGTCACCCAGGACATCGCCCAGGTGATCAGCACGTCCTTCGGGCTGTGTGAGCCGCAGGCCCAGGGGGGTGGTCGGCTGGCCGCGGAGAACACGCTGTTCCAGCAAGCGGCCGCCCAGGGCCAGACCTTCGTCGCCGCCGCCGGGGATGACGGTTCCGAGGACTGCTACACGGCCGCGCAGCCGAACACCCAACTCGCGGTGGACGACCCGGGCTCGCAACCCTACGTCACCGGGGTCGGCGGGACCAGCCTCAGCAATCCGAGCAGCCCGCCGGTCGAGGCGGTCTGGAACGACGGCCCGGCCTCCTCGGCCCAGGCAGCCGGCGCCGCCGGTGGCGGCATCTCCGCGCGGTGGCCGATGCCGGCCTACCAGTCCGGACCGGGGGTGCAGAACAAGTTCAGCAGCGGCGTGCCGTGCGCGGCGAGCGTCGGTGATTGTCGGGAAGTTCCGGACGTCAGCGCCAGTGCCGACCCCAACTTCGGCTACACCATCTATTACCAGGGTACCTGGATGACCGCCGGTGGCACGTCCGGCGCAGCCCCGCTGTGGGCGGCCCTGGTGGCTGACGTCGACACCGGTTGCCGGGCGACCGCCGGCTTCCTCAACCCGGCGCTTTACAAGGCGGCGGCCGGTGGGACGTCGCCCTTCCACGACATCGCCACGGGGAACAACGACTACACCGGGACCAACAGCGGGGACTATCCGGCGACCGCCGGCTTCGACCTGGCCAGTGGGCTCGGCACCCCAGACAGCCCGGCCATCGCTCTGGCGCTGTGCCCACAGCCGGCACCGTCGGGCGCGGGTACCTATACCGCAACCGCCCCGACCCGGATTCTCGATACCCGCAGCGGCAGCGGCGCGACCCAAGGGCTGCCGGATCCGCTGTCCCCCGCAACCGCCTACCCGGTGCAGGTCAGCGGGCTGGCCGGCGTCCCGTCCACAGCGACGGCGGTCGCGGTGAACATCAC
>DATLTS010000030.1 GCA_035533475.1 Mycobacteriales bacterium
TTCCCTGCGCCATCCGGCGGGACGGATGCCAGCCCCGCCTACGACAGGGCCGAGGTGGAAACGTGGCTGGCCAGCAGGGGAGCGCTGCCCGAGCTTCCGCCGGAGGAGCGCCTGTGGCACGCGGTCCTCGAAGCGGCAACCGAGACGGACCTGGGCAGCGCGGCTGCCGGGATGGCTATCGCCCTGTCCGGCAGTACCCCGCACCCGCAGTCGGCGGGTGACACCGGACTGCACGCGCGCGTTGTCGCGGCAGCTGCTGCGGCGATCACCGAGATCGGCCCGGAGCGGGCCATCGAGTCGCTGACTGGGAAGTACGCCGAGGCGATGGGCGTGATAGCGACGCCGGCGCCGCTTGCCGCACTGATGGCGAATCTCGCCGACCCCGGCAAGGGGGTTGTGCTGGACCCAGCCTGCGGCACCGGCGAGACCCTGGCCGCAGTCCTCGAACGCGGAACGGCCACGGCCTGCGGCCAGGAACTCGACGACGCGATGGCCGCCCTAGCCGAGTTCCGCCTCCGTTCTAGGCGTTGGCAGGCCGAAGTGGCCGTGTGCGGGGGAGACTCGCTGACCGAGGACGCCTACGGCGGGCTGCAAGCCGACGCGGTGGTCTGCCACCCACCGTTCGCCGGCCGTGACTGGCCCCAGGAGGCGCTGGCCGGTGACGCGCGCTGGGAGTACGGCATCCCGCCGAAGGCTGAGTCGGAACTGGCCTGGGTTCAGCACGCGCTCGCTCACCTGCGGCCCGGCGGCCGGGCCGTCATGCTGATGCCGCCAGCCGTGGCATCCAGGCCGTCCGGCCGGCGGATCAGGACGGAGTTCCTGCGCCGCGGCGCGCTCCGCGCCGTGGTGTCCCTGCCGCCCGGCGTGGCTAGGCCGAGCCACATCCCGCTTCAGCTGTGGATCCTGGAACGACCGCAGGGGCCGGGGCCGTCGGACCCGCTTGTCCTGCTTGCCGATCTCGCGGAAGCGCCAGGCGCGGCAGTGGCCGGGACGAAAGCCGATTGGCAGCAGGTCCAGGACACCCTGCTCGGAGCCTGGCGCGCTTTCAGCGGCGGAACGGCAGAGCCGCGCAGCGGCGGGGCTGGCGGTGACCGGTCTGGCACGTGGCGGGTCATGCGGGCCATTGACCTGCTCGACGAGGCTGTCGACCTGACTCCCGCCCGGCACGTCGGCGCGGCAGGGCCGGGGAAGACGCCGTCGCAGACCTCCGCAACGCTCAGCCACCTGCGCGTCCGGCTGCACGAGGCGGCAGCCGCCCTCGAAAAGCTCGAACCTGGCAGCGGCTGGCGGACTCGCGGCCAGGGGGAGCGCTGGAGAACTCTGACCGTGGCTGAACTGGCGCGCAGCGGACTGGTCGCGCTCCACCGGGCTCAGGGACCCGGGCCGGCAAGCGGAGAACAGGGGCCGGCGGGCGCGCTCGCGGTGCTCACGAGCGCCGACGTCAGGGCCGGAAGGGCGCCCTCGGGAGTCGTTGCCGCGGAGGCACTGCAGGATGCCTGGGTCACGGTCTCCGCGGGAGATGTCATCATCCCTGCAGGCCTGGACCAGTTGACCCAGGCGCTGGTCGCCACGGGAGAGCACGACGGGGCGGTCCTGGGCGAAGGGCTCCACCTGATCCGCCCTGACCTGGCTCGCATGGATCCGTGGTTCCTTGGCGGAGTGCTTTCTGCCAGGCCGAATGCGCGGCAGGCCAGCTACGGGACGGCCAGCATCAGGATCGACGCCCGCCGCTTGGCGGTCCCGCACCTGCCGCTGGAGGAGCAGCGCCTATACGGCGAGGCGTTCAGGGACGTCAGCGGCTTCCGCGCGGCACTTCGCGATCTCGCTGACCTAGGCGGGGAACTCGCGGAACTGCTCCACGCGAGCCTGGCGGACGGTGCGCTAATGCCACCTAAGCGGCACTAACAGTCCATTGATTCTCAATGTATTCATTAGACTACGCTGAGCTAGCGGCGCCAGGAAGCGAGATGAGCGGGCAATGGACAGCTCGGAAGTGATCGCGGGCCGGTTCGAGCTTCTCGGGGTGCTCGGGCGCGGCGCCATGGGCGAGGTTCGCAGGGCGCGGGACCTGGAGACCGGCGACACCGTGGCCGTCAAGAGGCTCCTGCGCCGGCGGGACGGCACGCCGGTGTCGCTGACGGAGGCAGACGCCAACGCCGCGCGGTTCATGCGCGAGGTCCGCATTATGGCGCGGCTGTCGAGCCCCAACCTGCCGCAGACGGTCACCGGCGGCCTCGACGGGGACCAGCCCTACCTGGCGATGGAATACATCGACGGGGTTCCGCTGTCGTCGCTGCTCGCCGAGGCCGACGCTGGCCGGTTCCCAGTGGCCTGGGCTGCGGCGATCGCCGCCCAGATCGCCACCGGGCTCGACGCGGCGCACCGGGCCGGCGTAGTTCACCGGGACCTTAAGCCGTCCAACCTTATGCTCGCCAGGAGCGGGCTGGTGAAGGTACTCGACTTCGGCGTGGGACTCATCCTCGACGACGTCGACGGCGGACCGCTGACGAACTCGAACGAGACGGTCGGCACGGCCAGGTACATGGCCCCCGAGCAGGCGACGCAGCGTAATATCACCGCCGCCGTCGACCTGTACGCCCTGGGGTGCGTGCTGTTCGAGATGCTCGTCGGCGCGCCGCCGTTCGACGGCGAGCTGCCGTACGAGATCCTGAACAAGCACATCCGGCAGCAGCCGACCCCGGTTAGCATGCTGCGCGGCGAGGTACCCGCCGGCCTGGAGGCGGTGGTCGCGCGACTGCTGGAGAAGGATCCCGCGAACCGTCCCGGCACCGCCGCCGAGGTGGCCGAGCTGCTGCTGCCGTTCGCGCAGCCGGCGGAACCCGGCGTGATCGGCGCCCCTGGGAACCCGGTGCTCGCGCTCCGCCAGCAGGCAGCGGCCAGCCGGCGCTACGACCAGGACACCGTGAGCATCGGCGAGGCACTGCCCTGGCCCGGCCCGGAATCCCAGCCGGCCTCCGCGGCTGGCTTTGACATCTTCGACGTCCATCAGCGGCTGATCGGCGAGTACCGCGACTACAACAAGGGCGCCGCGGTGATCCGCGATGACCGGATCGCGAAGTTCTTCGACGCCGACCTGGACGCCAAGTCCCAGTGGCCGGACCCGTGGCTGTCGCTCAACCCGTTCTTTGCCGACGGAGGCTCGGTCACCGACCTGGTCACCGAGGGACTGCTGCTCCCCGAGTGCGCCAGCATCTTCCAGACCGGCAAGAGCGACACCGCGACCACATGCGACGGGAAGTCGATCCGCTTTTACCGGCACCAGCGGGACGCGATCGAGGCTGCCAGTCGCAAGGCCAGCTACGTGCTCACCACCGGCACCGGCTCCGGCAAGTCGCTGTCCTACATCGTGCCGATCGTGGACCGGGTACTACGCGCCCGCCAGGTCGGCGACCGGCAGGCTCGGGTCCGGGCGATCATCGTCTACCCGATGAACGCCCTAGCCAACAGCCAGCTCTGGGAACTGGAGAAGTACCTGCGCAACGGGTACGGTCCCGGTCGCGAGCCGGTCACCTTCGCCCGCTACACCGGCCAGGAGTCCCAGGACGACCGGGACAGGATCCGTGCCAACCCGCCGGACATCTTGCTTACCAACTACGTGATGCTCGAGCTGATGCTCACCCGTCCCGACGACCGCAGGTCACTGATAAGGATGGCCCGCGGCCTTGAGTTCCTCGTCTTCGACGAGATGCACACCTACCGGGGGCGTCAGGGCGCGGACGTGGCGCTTCTCATTAGGAGAGTCAAGGACGCCTGTGAGGCCGGGAACGTGCAGTGCGTCGGCACCTCGGCCACCATGGCGAGCGAGGGGACGAGCCGGCAGCGGCGCAGGACCGTCGCCGATGTCGCGTTCCAGATCTTCGACACCCCTGTCGCCGCGGAGAACGTCATCGGCGAGACCATCATCCGCGCGACCGCTGAGGACGTCGGCCCGGTCACGCCTGCGCGGATCGCCGCGCCTGCTGCGCCCGCCGACTATGCCGACCTGGTCCGCGACCCGCTGGCAAGCTGGGTCGAGACCGCGTTCGGCCTCGACCGAGACGACGAGGGCAAGCTCGGCCGCCGCGTCCCGACCACCGTCCAGCGGGCTGCCCGCGACCTGGCAGCCCAGGTAGGCGCGGACGAAGACGAGTGCGAGAAGGCGCTCCAGCGCACTCTGCAGGCCGGTTCCCGGGCCAGGGACCCGCGCAGCGGCAGGCCGTTGTTCGCGTTCCGGCTGCACCAGTTCCTGTCCAAGGGTGACACCGTCTACGTGACGCTTGAAGGCGAGAACACGCGGCACATCACCCGGAACTACCAGGTCGAGCAGCCTGGCTCGGGCGGCAAGGTGCTGCTGCCGCTGGCGTTCTGTCGCGAGTGCGGCCAGGAGTACCTGGTTACCTGGCGGCGGGACCGTTCCGGCATGGTTAGCTACTTGGCGCGGCGCGACGCCACCGTCGCCGCAGAGGACGGCGGGGGACGCGCCGCCTACTCCGACGGCTACCTGTACGTGTCGGCTGACCTTCCGTGGCCGCGCGACACCGAGACGGTGGTCGCCGACCGCCGCGTTCCGGAGTCCTGGCTTGAGGTTAACGACCGTACGCAGGCCGACCAGATCCGGCCGACAGCCCGCCAGTACCTCCCGGTCCCGGTCACCGTGGACGCCTACGGTCAGGAAGGATCAGGAGAGGGCGGCATCGAGGCGGCGTTCATCCCGGGCGCGTTCCGATTCTGCCTGCGCTGCGGCGTCTCCTACGAGCAGCAGCGCGGCAACGACTTCGCCAAGCTCGCCACCCTCGACCAGGAGGGCCGGTCGTCGGCCACGACACTGATCTCCATGTCGATCGTCCGGTCGCTGCGGGCCATTCCCGAGGGGGCACTCGACGCCAACGCGCGCAAGCTCCTGACCTTTGTCGACAACCGGCAGGACGCCGCGCTGCAGGCCGGGCACTTCAACGACTTCACCGAGGTCACGATGGTCCGCGGCGCGCTCTACCGCGCGGCGGTCCAGGCGGTGACCGACGGCGAGGAGGGTCTGTTCTACGACGACATCCCGGCCAAGGTCACCCGCGCGCTCGGCCTCGCCCTGGACGACTACGCCACGCACCCCGGGGAAGACCCGGTGCTGCGCAGGCGCACGGAAGCCGCACTGCGCGACGTGGTGAACCTGCGGGTGTTCCTCGACCTGGAGCGCGGCTGGCGGGTCACCATGCCCAACCTGGAGCAGGTCGGACTGATCCAGGTCGGCTATCTGGGCCTGGAAGGCGTGGCAGCCAGGGGCGAGCTATGGCGGGACTGCTTCCCCGCCCTGCGGGACGCCGCGCCGGAAGTCCGGGAGCGGGTCTGCCGGGTGCTGCTCGACGAGATGCGCAGGTCCCTGGCGATCGATGCCGAATGCTTCGAGCCCGACGAGTTCGACCGCATGAAGCGGCGCGGCCAGGAGGCGCTGCGCCCGGAGTGGGCCGTCGGTGACGGCGACCAGCGAGACGCGGCGATCGTCTACTCCGGCACCGGGCGGCCCGGCACCGCCCGGGACCTGGTCTTCATGTCCGGGCGGGGCAAGTTCGGCCGCTACCTCAAGCGGGCCGGCCGTTTCCCTGGCTACCTGCGGGCGATCAGCGGCGATGACGCCCAGCAGATCATCAGTGACCTGCTGAGAGTGCTGTCCGGCGACGGGGCCAGCCTGCTCACCGAGGCCCAGCACCTTCGGCGGCGCGGTGCCCGTGGCTACCGGGTCCGCGCGGCCACGTTGGTATGGCGCGCCGGCGACGGTGCGCGCGGCGGCGATGACCCACTTGCCCGTACGTTCAGCGGTGCCGCAGCTCCCCGGGCCAACCCGTACTTCGTTCGGCTGTACCGGGAGATCGCGCAGACGCTGTCCGGGCTGGTGGCCCGTGAGCACACCGCCCAGGTCCACCCCGAAATGCGCCGCAAGCGCGAGGACGAGTTCCGCGACGGAGAGCTGAAGCTGCTGTACTGCTCGCCGACGATGGAGCTTGGCGTCGATATCGCCGGCCTCAACGCTGTTGCCATGCGCAACGTGCCGCCGACACCCGCGAACTACGCCCAGCGCTCGGGGCGAGCAGGACGGTCCGGCCAGCCTGCTCTGGTCACCACGTACTGCGCCACCGGCAACAGCCATGACCAGTACTACTTCCGAAACTCCGACAAGATGGTCTCGGGAGTCGTCACCCCGCCGCGCCTCGACCTGCTCAACGAGGACCTGCTCCGCTCCCACATTCACGCAATCTGGCTGGCCGAGGTCGGCGTCCGCCTGGGCCGGGCGATCCCCGGGTCCGTCGACATGGACGGCACCGAGCCGGAAGGCAGGCGGCGGCCTGACCCGCGCCTCGCGCTCACCACCGAAGTAGCCAGTCAGGTCAACGACACCAATGCCGTCGTCCACGCCGTCACGCGCGCCACGGCAGTGCTCGAAGAGCTCACCGACGGCCTGGCGACCCGGACCTCGTGGTGGGACCCGGACTGGGTCGAGCGCGTGGTCCGCGCCGCGCCCGTCTCGTTCGACCTGGCCTTCGACCGGTGGCGCACCCTGTTCCGCGCCGCGCTGGTCGACCAGTGGGAGCAGAACCGCCGCCGCCTCGACTACTCGCTGTCCCAGCGGGATCGCGACATCGCCGGCCGCCGCCGCAACGAGGCCGAGACCCAGCTGCGCCTGCTGCGCAACGAGGACAGCGGCGACCGCAACCTCACCGCCGACTTCAACCCCTACCGCTACCTCGCCTCCGAAGGGTTCCTGCCTGGCTACTCGTTCCCCCGGCTGCCGATCGCCGCCTACATCCCGCCCGACCGGCGGCTGCGCGCCGACGGCGACTTCGTGCAGCGGGCCCGGTTCCTGGCGATCAGGGAGTTCGGCCCGCGCGCGCTGATTTACCACGAGGGCAACCGGTACGAGGTCAACCGCGTCCAGCTCCCGCCGGACGCCTCGGGCGAGCTCATCACCCACCAGGCGCACCGCTGCCCCGGCTGCGGCTACTACTACGAGGTCGGGCCGGGCAACGACCGCTGCCAACCCTGCAACATCTCGCTCACCGAGGCGATGTCAGGCCTATTCCCCCTGCACACCGTCTTCACCCGACCGCTGCAGCGGATCACCTCCGACGAAGAAGAACGCCGCCGCGCCGGCTTCCGGATCGTCACCTCCTACCGCTTCCAGGACCACGGCGACCGGCCCGGCCGCATCGACGCCATCGTCTCCGACACGGGCGGAACGCGTGTCGCACGCCTGGCCTACGGCGACTCCGCGGAAATTCACCGAATCAACCTTGGCCCCATCCGCCGGCCCGTCGGCGAGGCCGACGGCTTCTGGCTGGACCCGGTCACCGGCGCCTGGCTCACCGCGCGGCAGGCCGCTCAGCAAGATGGCCAGCAGGGCGGTGACGGCGACGACGGCGATGCCCCGGCCCGGCAGCGCACCCGAGTCATCCCGTACGTGCGGGACCGCCGCAACATCCTCGTCTTCCAGCTCGCCGATCCCGTCCTGGTCGACACCGCGCTGTCCGTCATGTACGCGCTTGAGCGAGGCATCGAGGCGGCCTTCCAACTGGAGGACTCCGAGCTCGACGGCGAGCTGCTGCCGCCGGACGAGGGACCGCGCGACCGCATCCTGTTCACCGAGTCCGCTGAGGGCGGCGCGGGCGTGCTCCGCCGGCTGCAGGCCGAGCGCAGCGCGCTCGCGAAGGCGGCCAGGGAAGCCCTGCGCATCGCCCACTTCACCCCAGATACCGGCGACGATCTGGGCGGAGTGCTCAACGCCGACGGCCTCCTCACCCAGCCGTGCGGCAAGGGCTGCTATAACTGCCTGCTCAGCTACGGCAACCAGCCGTACCACGAGCAGCTCGACCGCCACCGGGCCCGCGACCTGCTGCTCGCCATCGCCGGCGGCATGACACTTACCACGGGCCGGGGCGAGTCACGCACCGAGCAGACAATCCGGCTGATCGGCCAGGCCGACTCGTCCCTTGAGGAGGAGTTCCTGCAGTGGCTCAAAAACCACGGTCACCGGCTTCCCGACGCCGCGCAGGTGACCGTTCCCGAGGCGTACGCCAGGCCGGACTTCACCTACCGGCTTCCCGGCGGCCCGGTGGCGGTCTTCGTCGACGGCCCGGTCCACGATGGCCCGGCAGCCGGTGAACGCGACGCCAGCGCGACCGAACGACTTGAAGACCTCGGCTGGTACGTCATCAGGTTCCGGTACGACGACGACTGGCCGTCGACCGCCGCCGCGAACCGATCGGTCTTCGGCGAAAGCCGGTAGCGAAGGGGACGCGCGGGCCGAGGCCGTCGGCCACGCGCGCCGACAGGTGGCATAGCTGAAGGACTGAACGGAAGGTGGTTTCACCCGTGACCGAAGTCGCGCACGCGGTTGCGGCGCAACGGTTTGCGCCCGGGTCACTCGTCACCGCACGCGGCCGGGAGTGGGTCGTGCTGCCGGACAGCGAGCCTGACATGCTGGTCCTCCGCCCGCTCGGCGGTGCCGACGGCGATATCGCCGCGGTCTTCCCCGACCTGGAATCGGTCGCCCAGGCTTCGTTCCCGCCGCCAGACGCCGACGACCTTGGGGACGCCCAGGCCGCCGGCCTGCTGCGGACAGCATTGCGCATCGGGTTCCGGAGCAGCGCGGGACCTTTCCGGTCCCTGGCCTCCATCGCCGTGGAACCCCGGCCCTACCAGCTGGTGCCACTGCTGATGGCCATGCGCCAGGAAACAGTCCGGCTGGCGATCTGCGACGACGTGGGCATCGGCAAGACCGTCGAGGCCGGGCTCATCGCCGCTGAACTGCGCGCGCAGGGCGAGGCAAAGGGACTCGCCGTGCTCTGCCCGCCGGCCCTGGCCGAGCAGTGGCAGGACGAGCTGCGCACCAAGTTCGGCATCAACGCCGAGCTCATCCTCGCCTCGACCGTCCCGCGCCTTGAGCGTGCCCTCGCCTACGGCGAGTCACTGTTCAGCACGCACCAGACCGTGGTGGTCTCCACGGACTTCATCAAGTCCCCCCGGCACCGTGACGACTTCGTCGATCACTGCCCGGACCTGGTCATCGTCGACGAGGCACACACCTGCGTGCCCGCCGACGGGGCCGGCACCTCCTCCCGCTCGGCGCAGCTCCGCTACGAGCTGCTGATCCGCATTGCCAGGGACACCAGCAGGCACTTGCTGCTTGTCACCGCTACCCCGCACTCGGGCAAGGAAGAGTCGTTCCGCTCCCTGATCGGACTGCTTGACCCGGCCCTTGCCGCCGCCGACCTCACCTCCGACGCCGGCCGTACCCGGCTCGCCAGCTACTACGTGCAACGTCGCCGCCTCGACATCCGCCGCCAGTATCCCGACGAGGCAGGCGCGTTCCCCGGCGACCGGATCTTCGCCGACATCCCCTACACGCTCTCGCCCGGATATCGCGCGCTCCTCGACGACGCGATCGCCTACGCCAGCGAACGGGTCACCGTGGCGGGCACGGTCGGCCGCCGTGAGCAGCGGGTGGCCTGGTGGTCGGCGATCGCGCTGCTCCGCTCCCTGGTCTCCTCCCCGCGAGCCGCCGCCCAGACATTGCTCACCCGCTCCCAGACCGCGGCCGCTGCCACGGCCGACGAGGCGGACGCCCTCGGCCGCCCGGTCACCGCCGACATGGCCGATGACAGCTTCGACGGCATCGACGCCTCACCCGGCGCCGACGATGGCGGCGCGGCATCGGTCGCGAGCGCCCCCGCAGCCATGCCCCGCGACGCGCGCCTGGCCGCGCTCGCCGAGCGTGCCGCCACCCTGGAGAGCCCCGAGCAGGACAACAAGCTCGCCCTGCTCGTCAAGACCGTCAAGCAGCTGCTCGCCGACGGCTACCGCCCGATCGTCTTCTGCCGCTATATCCCCACCAGCGAGTACCTCGCCGGGCAACTGGACGGCAAGCTCGGCCGGAAGGCTGTCGTCGCCTGCGTCAACGGCACGCTCTCCCCGGCCCAGCGGCTCGACCGCATCGAGCGGCTCGCCGAGGCAGCCGGGCAGGAAGACGGCACCCGCCGCGTCCTGGTCGCCACCGATTGCCTGTCAGAGGGCGTCAACCTGCAGCACCACTTCAACGCCGTTATCCACTACGACCTCGCCTGGAACCCCACCAGGCACGAGCAGCGCGAAGGGCGCGTCGACCGCTTCGGCCAGCGCTCAGCCGACGTCCGCGTCGTCACCATCTACGGCGGCGACAACGGTATCGACGGCAAGGTCCTGGAAGTCCTCATCCGCAAGCACCGCGAGATCCGCAAGCTCACCGGCATCTCCGTGCCCATCCCCGATGAGACCTCCAGCCAGGTCACCGACGCGATCATGGAATGGCTGCTCCTGCGCGGCCAGGCCAGCACCGACCAGCAGGCGCTCTTCGAGCTCGACGAGGTCATCGGCAAGACAGGAGGGGAACTCGACGTCCAGTGGCGCTCGATGGCCGACCGCGAGGACCGGTCCAGGTCGCGGTTCGCCCAGGGCTCCATCCACCCCGACGAGGTCGCGGCCGAGACCGCCGCGATCCGCTCCGCCCTCGGCCCCGACGACGAGGTCCGCACCTTCGCCAGAACAGCGCTGAGAGCCCTGAACGCCGACATCGTCACCGGGCCAGACTGCGACGGGTTCACTGTCACCGCCAGTACCCTCCCGCCCGGACTGCGGGACGCGATCGGCGCGCTGATCGGCGAGCGCCGCCGCATCCCCTTCTCGGTCACCCCTGCCGTGCCGCGCGGCGAGGCATCGCTCACCCGCACCGATCCGGTGGTTGGCGCGGTCGCCGCCTACGTCCTGGCCAACGCCCTCGACCGGCACGCGCCGGACGGCCTCAAACCCGCTCGCCGCTGCGGCGTCATCCGCACCACCGCGGTCACGACCAGGACCACCCTGCTACTCGTCCGCTACCGCTACCAGCTCACCCTCCCCGGCCGCTACGGCAACGCGGCACTCATCGCCGAGGACGCCCGCGTCCTCGGCTTCGAAGGCGCGCCGGCGAGAGCCCGCTGGCTCCCCGACGACGCGGCGACCGCCCTGCTCACCGCCACGCCCGATCAGAACACGCTCCCCGAGTTCACCGGCAGCGCTATCACCACGATCCTCAGCGGCCTCGGCGAGGTGCGGCCCGAGACAAACCGCCGCGCCGGAGAGTTCGCCGCCGAGCTCCGCGACGCCCACCGCCGCGTCCGCCGCACCGTCGACCAGGCGGTCCGCGGCCTGACCGTGACCCCGGCCGGCGACGCCGACATCCTCGGCGTCTACGTCTACCTGCCCGCCCAGACCCAGGGAGCCGGCCAGTAATGTCCGCCGCCACCACAACCCAGATCACCGCGTCGATCCGCGTCGTCGGCGGCCTGCTCCCCGCCGACATGATCAACCGCATCATGACCGGCAAGGACGTCTCCGGCTCCACGCCCGCCGACTACCACGTCGTCGGCGTCCGCTCCGTCAAGGACGCCGCCGAACGGCACTGGGACTATCTCAAGGGCGCCTGGCGGGTGCTGCGCGACGCGATTGGACACGGCAGCGACTCGCGCGGCCTCGCCACCGAGAACTGGCTGCTCCCGCTTTTCGACGAGCACGGCTACGGCCGCCTCACCCGCCTCCACGACGGCATCACCGCCGACGACGCCAACCGGGTCTTCCCGGTCAGTCACGCCTGGCAGCACATGCCCGTCCACCTCGCCCCCTGGGGCCAGGACCTCGACAAGCGCCCCGCCGGCGGGGAACTGCCCCCGCAGTCGATGGTGCAGGACTGCCTGAACCGGACCGCCGGCCACCTGTGGGGGATCGTCTCGAACGGTTCCGTGCTCCGCCTGCTCCGCGACACCACCTCGCTCACCGGTGCGGCGTACCTGGAAGTCGACCTCGCGGCCATGTTCGACGGGGAGCTGTTCGAGGACTTCGTCCTGCTCTACCGCCTCCTGCACGTCTCCCGCTTCGAGGTCGCCGACGGCGCGCCCGTCTCCTCCTGCCGCATGGAACGCTGGCGCACCGAGGCCATCGAGGCCGGCACCCGCGCCCTCGACCAGCTCCGCGACGGCGTCAAAGACGCGATCATCGCGCTTGGCACCGGCTTCCTCAAGCATCCGGCCAACGCCGCCTTCCGCGAGGACTTCGACAAAGACCAGGCCAAGCGCGCCCTGCTCCGCCAGGTCTACCGCCTGCTCTTCTGGTTCGTCGCCGAAGACCGCGACGCCCTGCACGCCCCGCGCACCGACGAGAAGACCAGGCGCCGGTACATGGCGTACTTCTCGGCCCGCCGCCTCCGCGACACCTCCATGCGCGGGGTCGGCACCGCCCACGGCGACCTGTGGCAGGCAGTCCGCCTGGTCCTCAGCGGCCTTGGCGCGGAAGGCGGCCTGCCGCACCTCGGCCTGCCAGGGCTCGGCGGCATCTACGACGACACCCCCACCGACGAAGTACTCGCCGGCCTTGAGCTGTCCAACGAGCAGCTGCTCGCCGCGGTCAAGTCGCTGTCCCGGGTCCGCGACAAGTCGGCCAACCGCTGGCGGCGCATCGACTACCGCAACCTCGGTGCCGAAGAACTCGGCGCGATCTACGAGTCCCTCCTGGAACTCGTCCCCGACCGCGACGGCCAGTACACGTTCGTGCTTCGCGACGCGGCGGGCAACGACCGCAAGTCGACAGGCTCCTACTACACCCCTACGTCTCTCATCGACTGCCTCCTGGATTCAACCCTGGACCCAGTCCTCGACGACGCCACCAAGCAGGCCGACATTGCCGCTACCGCTGCGGGCACCGACGTTTCGGCGGCGATCGCCGAGGCCCTGCTATCCGTGACGGTCTGCGACCCGGCCTGCGGCTCCGGCCACTTCCTCGTCGCAGCCGCCAGACGCATCGCCAAGCGCGTCGCCGCCGTCCGCGAGCACAACCCGGAACCAACCCTGGAATCGCTCCGTACCGCACTCCGCGACGTCATCACCCGCTGCATCTACGGCGTCGACCTCAACCCGATGGCCGTCGAACTCGCGAAGGTCTCCCTCTGGCTAGAGGCCCTGGACCCCGGCAAGCCGCTCTCCTTCCTCGACGCCCACGTCAAGCAAGGCAACGCCCTCATCGGCGCGACCCCGAAGCTGATCGACGACGGTATCCCTGATGCCGCCTTCAAGCCGGTCGAGGGCGACGACGAGAAGTGGGCGCGGTTCCTCGCCAAGACCAACGAGAAGCAGCGCACCGGCCAGGGCTCCCTGTTCGAGGTCGAGGACATCGCCGGGTACGCCAACACCGGGCTCGCCGCCGAACTCCGCCGGATCACCGCTCGCCCGGTCGGCGCGCTGCGCGACGTTCATCGTCAGGCCGCCGAGTACCAGGAGTGGGCTGAATCGGTGCAGCGGCAACGCCAGTTGGAGATCGCCAACGCCTGGTGCGCCACGTTCATGTGGCACAAGACCAAGGACGCGCCCCCAGCCATCACCTACGACGTCTTCCAGGCGCTGAAGCGGGACGAGCCCACCCTGCTCGCTGCCGCGGTCAGCACCGAGGTCGACCGCCTCCGCGACGAATACGACTTCTTCCACTGGCAGCTGGAATTCCCCGACATCTTCCGCGTGCCGGACGACGGGGAAGCGGGGATCGACCCGGACACAGGCTGGGTCGGCGGGTTCGCGGTGCTCCTCGGTAACCCGCCGTGGGACAAGCTCGATTTTGAGGATAAGAAGTACTTCAGCGCTGTAGACCAGACGATCGCCGAACTTGCCGGGCAGAAGCGACGTGACCGTATCAAGGAGTGGGAACGCGAGCACCCGGAGGAGGGCTGGCGGTATCGCACCGCGCGGCACAAGGTGAAATCGACGTTCTTGTTCGCAAGCTCATCGGACTCGTACCCGAACTGTGCGTTGGGTCTGAAGGAACCGGGCGTGAACTCGATCCAGACAGACATGCTGTTCGCTGAGTTGTTCAGCACGCTAGCCGCGCCGGTCGGCCGTGTCGGCTGCATCGTTCCGACCGCGATCGCCACAGGTGCTGGCGGCCAGCACCTTTTCCGTTCATTCACCCGTCGGGGCGGCGTCGCGTCACTGTATGACTTCGACAACCGCAAGCCGCTCTTCCCTGCAGTAGATTCTCGCTATAAGTTCTGCCTGCTTTCCCTGACCGGGAAGGCAGTGCGCGAGCCCGCCGCCCGGTACGCGTTCTTCCTTAACGAGGTAACCGACCTTGACGACCCTGGCCGGGTGTTCGCGCTCAGCCCCGAGGAACTCGCGCTCATCAACCCGAACACGGGGACACTGCCGATCTTCCGCTCTGGCCGGGATGCCGCTCTCACCGCCAAGGTCTACGGGCACGTCCCAGTTCTATGGGACGAGGCGAAGACGGACGGCAATAGGTGGGGCATCCGGTTCAAGAACCTTTTCAATATGACCGACGACTCCGACCTGTTCCGCACCCGTGAGCAGTTGGAGCGTGAGGGCTGGCGACTTTACGGCAATGTATTCACCCGCGACGGCAAGCACATTCTCCCGCTGTATGAGTCGAAGATGGCACACCACTTCGATCACCGATGGAACTCCTTCTACGGCACAGGCAATGATGACCGCAACCGCCTCTCCCTCTCCGAGAAACAGGATCCAACGACGGAGGCTCTACCCAGGTACTGGATTGCCGAGGACGGGTTGATCCAGACCCGCAGGAACGGAAAGGACGTCAAGGTTCCAGGCGTATCAGAGCGCCTTGGTGAGCTGAAGTGGGACCGGGGTTGGCTGTGTGGCTGGCGCGACGTCTGCCGAGCGACGGACGAGCGCACCGCGATCCCGGCCCTCATTCCCCGAGCCGCCGTGGGGCATAAGTTCCCGCTGATGTTCCCGCAGGTCTCGCCTCTCCTTACCGCTGCGCTGATCGCCGCGCAGTCGTCGCTGGTCTTCGACTTCGTCGCGAGACAGAAGATCGGAGGCATCAGCATGGCCCTGTTCATGTGGAAGCAGCTCCCCGTCCCCCCGCCCAGCATGCTCGAACCGCACCTCTCGTTGATCGGCCCGCGGGTCATCGAGCTCGTCTACACCGCCTACGACATGACCCCCCTCGCCCGCGACCTGGGCGACGAGGGCGAGCCGTTCCGCTGGGACGAGGACCGCCGTGCCCAGCTCCGCGCCGAGCTCGATGCGTTCTTCTTCCGCGTGTACGGCATCGACGACCGGGACGATGTGGACTACATCCTGGAGACGTTCCAGTCCGAGACCGGCGGCCTGAAGCACAATGAGATCAGAGACCACGGCGAGTACCGCACCAAGCGCTTGGTCGTAGCCGAATACGACCGCATGGCCGCCGCTGATGCCGCAGGCGTCTCGTATGAGTCTCCGCTCGAACTGCCGCCGGGCCAGGGGCCGCGCCACCCGGCGAGCCGCCGGCCTGCTGGTCTTGACGCTGTCGGCGGGAACGGCTGATCCGGAACCAAGGCGGGCTGTCCCGCTCCAAGCGGGCGGCCCACCTTTGCGTCCGCCGGGCTGAAGGGACTGGCCCGTCCCGTTAGTGGCCAAGATAACCGCGTGAAGAAGCCGGGGCTGATGTGGTAGCCCTTGAAAGCCGGAGCGCCATGTATAGCCTTCGCGGGCAAAGCATGGCAGAGAGGGCATCCGCATTGCGAGTAAGGGGGACGAGCACTTGACCGAGCCTGAGGGCGACGAGTCACTGGACGACCAAACGCCAGCCGAAGGACGCGACCCTGATGAGGCGTACCGGCATGACCCAGCCGTCGCGGTGATGGCGGCACGCCTTGCAGACTCCGCCTTTGAGGCGGCGGCGCGGTCATGGGATGTGAGCGAGTACATGCGTGCCCTGGCTGCGCAAGAGGGCCTGGACCCCGACCGGCCACTCGGCCGTGAGCTGTTCCAGGCAGCGTCGTACCGGCTCCGGCTTGACCACGGGGGCAAGGCCGGCTGCGCCCTGCGATCGAGCCCCGATACTGAGCATTACGCATGGCCGCCGCGGATCGGCGAGGTGGAGCCTGACGTCGTAGCGTTGTGGCGGGACGTAGCCGGGCTCGTGGAGCACGCGGCGGCGATCGCGCGCTTCCACGACCTGCTGTTCGAGCGGCGCGATGGCCGTCGGGACGAGCGCGCCGCGGCTGCGGTGCAGGCGTACCTGGCGGCGGCGCGGTCACGGTCGCGTGCGGACCTCGACGTTGCCGCGTTCCTTGTCCGGGCCTGGGACCTCGCGCGCGGCGTCGGGCTCTGGGGCCTTCTCGCGGATGTCCGGTCGGAACTTCACAGCAGGGCAGAGAATGCGATTTCTTCCGGCGGCGCGGCCCTCCCAGGCGTAGTCCTGCCTATGATCGCGGCCCTAGCCGCCCCGTGCCCGGCGTCAGCCCCCGGCGAGCATTCCCGACCCTGTCGCTGTCGACCTGCTGCTGGAGACGGCGTTCACCACGTTCAGGGCGGGCTTCCTGGCGAGCCAGGTAGCGGGCATGATGCGCTCACGCGCCAGCGATGAGCCGGCGATGGAGCAGATTAACCGGCGGGAGGTTGCCGCTCACCGCGCGGAGGCCGCGGCATCGGTGGGCCTCGCCCGGCAGGCGCACCTGGCCGACGCGATTGAGATCGCCAGGGCGAGGGGACTGTTGGTCCACCCCAACTTTCGGTCAGAATTTCCGGGTGGCGCGCGTCGGCGTGAGCGGGTCCGAGGGGCGGAGCCGGCCGAGCCGTCCATCAGCAAGTGAGCAAGGAGCGTACGGCACCGCATGCAGAGTCCGACAT
>DATLTS010000031.1 GCA_035533475.1 Mycobacteriales bacterium
CTTTGTCAGGGCTGCTCCCACCCACCCCGGCACCTCCCGAAGCAGGCTGCCCTCAGCTTCACCGCCCTGCTGCGACAGGGCCAGCGGCGAAGGTCTCTCACCTCCTACTCAAACAGCAGCGCCTCACGGCGCACGTGGATCGAGGCTTAGCGGGTGGGATGCCTGGCGGGGCGAGAGGACAGAACTTCGTCGGGCGCCAGAGCACCGAGCGTTAGGTCACGCGCAACGTCACTGAGCCGGAGATTGTGATTGCGGGCGTAGCTCCGCAGCTTGGTGAACGCCGCATCCATGTCCAGCTGACCGTGAGCGGCAAGCAATCCCTTGGCCTGCTCGATGACGACGCGGCTGTTCAGCGCGGTCTGGAGCTGCTCACCCAACACGTTCCCGGCGACGATGGCTCGTTGCTGCAAGATACCTATCGTCGTCACGTCGGCCAGCGCTTGCGCCACCGGCAGATCGGCTTCCGGGATGCGTTGGCCTTCCGCATGGAAGAGGTTTAGCGCGCCGATCGTGTGCGAGCGTAGTCTCATCGGCAGGGCATGTACGGTGCGGAATCCCATTGCCAGCGCTTCGGGGACGAACCTGGGCCAGCGCGAAGCCTCAGCATTGAGATCTTCAACCGTGACCGGCATCCCACTCCGGTAGCACTCCAGGCAAGGTCCTTCATCGCTTTGCAGCTGGAAGACCTCGAGCAGGTGTGTCTGCTCGCTCGAGGATGCCATGACGCGCAAGTTTCCGCGTTGGTCACCGAGCAGCAGCCCGGCGGCGGTGGAATTCAGCACATCGACACAGGAGCGGACCAGCAGGTCGAGGACCTCCAGGACATCGAAATCCGCGACCAACGTGTCGGCCAGGCTCACGAAGGCCTCGGCGAGCTGCCGTTCCCGGGGAATGTCCGCTGCCTCGGTCACTTGACGAGCGTGGGAATCGTCGCTCATCGTGCCTATCCGTCCTCGAGATGGAACTGAATCATACCGGCGACGATGTCGCGCGCCAGGTCGGCCACCGAAATGTCACGGGCGAAGGCATACCCCCGCAGCCGGACAAAGGCCTCATCAATCCCCACCCCCAGCTGGGCCATCACCATCCCGGTGGCCTGGTGCACCTCCAGTCGGTAGGAGGCTCCGACCGGTCCGCCGTCACCACGGGCCGTCGTGTTTCCGGAGCGGAGGTCCAACAGCGAGACAGCCACCACGTCGGAGAGCTTCAGTGCGGCGGATAGCTGGGCCGGAGTCAGGGCGGTCGGCTCGACCCGGTAGAGATCGAGAGCGCCGATCCGGATCGCACCTATCTGGATCGGGAACGCGAACAGCGCCCGTACCCCGGCGACCACCGCGGCGCGACTGAACACCGGCCACCTGGATGCGTTTTCCGAACTCCTGGCGAGATCAGAGATCAAAACCGGGCCGCCGCTGTTGAACGCATCGATGCAGGGACCCTCCCCAAGGGTGAACTGCAATTCCTCCACCTGCGACGCAACCTGGTCACTCGCGCAGACCGTGCCACGGTGTCCCGCCGGCGTCATAACCGAGATGCCCGCGCCGCTCATCCCAAGCGTGCGCACTGCCGCGCGGCAGACGAGTTCTGGCCCCGACAAGGCCCACGCGTCATCATCGGGCGGTTCTTCCAGGTCACCTAGCGTGGCGCTCACCAGACCCCCGTTCGGCCCGGGCCGGATGCCGGGTCGGCCGAGGACGGCACCGGATCCGGAGCCGGGCGGAGCTTGGGAGGGTCACCGGGTTCGCCACCGTCCTGACGGTAGTGTCGTGGGCTCCGGCGGCCCCACAGGGTCTGGGTCGGTGCGACCGACCGCACCTCGAAGCGAACGCTCTCCGCGTGCGGGAAACCCCACCATACCCCGGCCCCGCCCGACCCTGAGTCCGGCCGACCGCTCAAGAGCAATCCCGGCACCCAACGCGCGAGGATCCCGGTGGCAGTCCGAACCGCCCGTAACCCTCGCCCGGACGCCCGAAGCGTCGATTGCGCCGCAGCCCTCCGTCCGGAGGCAGTCGGAGAGGTCTAACTGGGCGGCGCGAAGGTGGCCGTGGTGGCGAGCGCGAGGGCGGCCACGCCGGCGATCACGGCGCACACCGGGGAGAGGGCTGCCCGGCGGACCGCCGGCCGCGAGCTGAGCGAATGACGCAACAGGATCAGCATGCCGGCCGCGGCCGCTACGGCCTCGAACGTGCTGGCCAAAATGTCTAACCCACCGAAGCCTTCGGTGCTGCCCGCTGCTGGGCCGAGCGGAATCGCGACCGTCCTCGTGAGCAGCCAGAGCAACACGATCGTCAGATTGCCAGCCACACCTACGACGATCAGTGGGCGGGACGCCCGAGTGATTAACAGCCCGGCGTAGCCCAGCTGGACAGTGGCGGCGAGAGCGAAGAAGACGCCGTAGAGGGTCGCCTCGCGGAAGTGGGCTGGCATGACCACGTAGTGCACTCCCGCAGCCGCGGCACTAGCCACCGCCATCAACGTGAGCAGGATGGCTCCCCACTCGACTCCGCCCCCAGTTTCCCCAGGCGTCACGACCGTTGGGGGCCTCTGCCGGTTCGACGGCGACATCTCGCCTTCAGGGCCGTTCGTAGCGCGGGTGTGAAGGTTTAGCTGCCCGGCGGCGGTCGTTGCCGCCTTTGAGGCTCGCCGATGTCTGCGCTCGACATGCTCGCCGGCCGCGATTCCGATCAGAGCGGTGACGAGGAACCCGGCTCCTTCGAGCAGATGCCAGAGATGACTAGCGAGCGGGAGGCGCGCGGATGCCGCGATGACGACGACGGCGGTTGCGGAGCCGAACACATCAGTCACTAACTACTAGTTTGGCGAAGTTCGGCGTGAGCCCGGTCGTGTGTGCCGGGCCGTGGCATGGGCGGCTGAACCGTCGCAGCTGGGAGTGCGTCGAGGATGTGACCGATCTCGCCACCAGGCATGGGGCGGCCCAGCAGGTAGCCTTGCACCTGGTCGCTGTGCATCGCTTTGAGCACGCTGAGTTGGGTCGTTGTCTCCGCTCCTTCCGCGGTGACGGACATGCCAAGGGCGTGGGCCAGTTCGATGATCGCTAGCACGATCTGGGCGTTCGGACTGTCGGTGTCCAGGTCGCCGACGAACGACCGGTCGATCTTGACCGACGTAACCGGAAGCTGCCTGAGATAGCTCAACGAGGAGTACCCGGTGCCGAAATCGTCGAGGGCGAGGGAGACCCCCAGGACGCGCAGCGCGTTGAGTGTGGGCATGGTGGCGTCGAAGTCCCGAATCACGGACCCTTCGGTGATCTCCAGGCACAAGGACCACGGATGGAGGCCGCTCTCTTGCAGCGCCTCAGCCACTGTGTCGACCAGGGTGCGATCTACGAGCTGGCGTGGGGAGAGATTCACCGCGATGGTCAGCGGTGTCCGGTCCGGAGCCAGGGCGTGCCAGGCGGCGGTCTGTCGGCACGCGGCCCTAATCACCCACGCCCCGAGGGGCATGATCAGGCCGGATTGTTCCGCCGCCGTGATGAATTCTGCCGGTGGGAGGAGTCCCCGGGTGGGATGGGCCCACCGGAGCAGCGCTTCGGTGCCGACCAGCCGTTGGGTCGGGAGGTCGAAGATCGGCTGGTAATGCAGCTCGAACTGCTGCTCGTCGAGGGCAATGCGCAGTTCCGCTTCCAGCTCGGTGCGACGAAGGGCCGCGGAGTGCAGCATCGGCTTGTATTCAGCGACTTGGCCGCCTCCGCTGCGCTTTGCTTCGTACATCGCCAGATCGGCATTGCGCAGCAGGTCCGCGGCGGAGCTGGTATCCGGCTCAGCAAACGCCAGTCCGATGCTGGCGAAGGAGGCCAGCGTGATCTCTCCGATTCCTACCGGTTCCTGGAATGCATCCAGGATCCGTCGGGCGGTGTCCGTCGCGGCTTGGCGACAGCTCACGCCGGTCAGGACGACCGCGAACTCATCTCCGCCGAGGCGGGCCAGCAGATCCCCCACGCGCAACTGGCTTCGCAGGCGCTGTGACAGGGCTTGGAGCAGTAGATCTCCGACGTGGTGACCGAACCCATCATTGGCGTCTTTGAAATTGTCGAGGTCGACGAAGAGCACCGCGGTCGTTCCGCGCGCACGCCCATCGAGGAGCTTGTCGAGTGCGTCCAGCAGACACACCCGGTTCGGTAGCCCGGTCAAGCCGTCGTGTAACGCTTCCTGCTCGGTGAGACGCCAGCTCAGGACATTCGCGATGCTGGCGGCGAGGACGAACCCGCCGTGGATGGCGGCCCATTTCCACGGGTGGGCGATGTCCGCTGCGTTGTTGTAGACCGCACGGGGGTCCAGCGCGCCGACCACCCCGTGTTCGACCACGACGTAGGCGAGGGCGAGTAGGAACGGCAGCCATGCCTGGTACAGGGTTAGGAAGGCAAGGATGACAAAGAACTGGAAATGGGCCTCGATCGACCCACCGGATAGGTGGACCAATACCGATGCTGCGATCACGAGGCCGATCGAAGTGCTGGCGGACCGGATATTGCGGCTGAGCCGGGGCACCATGGCCACCGACGCCGGTAGAATCAGGACGGCCACCTGCACCGCTGCGCCGAGCGGGCCGTAGCCACGGATCAGTGCGAAGAGGTACAGCGCTGGAAGGTGGCCCCAGAGGAGCCAGGTCAGGCCGCGGTGGCGTTGCTGCCACACTTCGTCCGACAGCCGGCGACCCTCCGGTAAGAAGTGTGGCCGGTGCGGCGGCCAGAAGCGCGCGGGAACCGGCATGCCGCCGCGGTCCTCCGACTGCGCGACGGCATGCTCGGCGGGCGAGCTGGTCTGCCGGTTCAATGCATCGCCTCCCCGGCCGCGCCGGTTCCAAGCCGTCGAGGGCTCTTCCAGCTGGGTCGGTCCCTCGGAGTCCCCGCTGAAGCAACCGGTGGCATAACCGCTCAAAATGACTACTTCTGGGCATGTCCGCTCGGCTTCCACCGCAGCGGCTTGGCTCGCCGGTGGCGTGAAGACCGCTGCTGCCGCATGCCGGCCGGCACCGCCGTCGGCGACGTGCCTTCCTGGCCCCCCCGGGCGGCGGGCCGCACTCGGAATCAGGTGTACAGCATGCGGCCCGGTGCGAGGAGTTGCTCGGAATCCGGGTAGATCTGCCGTGGCCCATCCGTCTGGTCCGACATCAATGGGGCGAGCCCGGCGGCGGACCTGGGTTGGGAGAAGTGGAAGCCTTGGTAGGCGTCACACCCGAGCGCCAAGATCGTTTGGTACTGGCTGCTGGTCTCGACACCTGCGGCCACGATGGTCATGTCCAGGCCGTGGGCCAGCCCGACGATCGCCGTGACCATGAGGCGAGTTGTTGGGTCGCGGTCGAGGTCCGCGGTTATCGACCGATCGATCTTGACGACGTCGAACGGGAACTTTCTGAGATAGCCGAGTGACGAGTATCCGGCGCCGAAGTCGTCGAGCGCCAGCCGCAGGCCGAGACGTTTGAGTTGGTCGAGCACGACGAGTGCTCGGGCGCTGTCCTGGATGAAGACGCTCTCGGTCACCTCGAGCGTCACCAAGCCGGGCTCGGTGCGCGTGTCGGCGAGCAGCGTGCTAATCGCGGCAGCTAGCCCAGGGGCCATGAGTTGGTGGGCGGAGACGTTGACCCAGATTCCAAGCTTTTGGGGGTCCCGACCCTGCCAACGGCTCCGGTCCCGGCAGGCGCGGTCCAGTACCCAGCGCCCGATCTCGGCGATGAGGCCGGATCGCTCCGCGAGGGGGACAACCGTTTCGGGCGGCAGGATACCGAGAACCGGATGATGCCAGCGGAGGAGGGCTTCGACACCGATGATTCGGCCCGCCGCCGTCGCCACGATCGGCCGGTACTCCGTGCGCAGCTCTCCGCGGGCCAATGCGCCGTGTAGATCGTGGCGCAGGCTAGCTCTCTCGTTCGCGGCGCGGTCGTCGCGTAGGTCGATGGTGGCGTGGCAGGCGCCACCCTTGCGCTTGACCTGGTACATCGCCATGTCCGCGTCTTGAAGCACTCGTTCCGGGAAATCGTCATCCCGGTCGCTGAAGGCGATGCCGACGCTGGCGCTTACCTGGACCTGGATACCGGACAACACGAAACTCCGGGCCAACGCCCGATCGATCCGGGCGGCGAGGGGTTCGACCTGCGCTGGCCCGTCGAGGTCCTCGCACAGAATGACGAACTCGTCACCGGCCAGGCGCGCCAGGGTGTCGCCGGGCCTTAGCAGCCCGGTCAGCCGCTCGGCGACGGCGATGAGCAGCTCATCACCCACATGGTGCCCATAGGCATCATTGATCAACTTGAACTTGTCGAGATCGGCGAACAGGACCGCCAGCGTCTTTTCGGAACGGCGGCCGCGCAGAATCGCGTGGTCGAGTCTCTGAAGGAGAAGCGCCCGGTTCGGCAATCCGGTCAATGCGTCGTGGAGGGAGCTTTGCTTAGCGCGTTCGGACGCTTCCCGAAGGTCGTTGCGCGCCCTAGCGTTCAAAAGGTATGCGGTGGCTACATCGGCCAACGTTTGGGCCGCCGCCATTTCCTCGGCGGTCAACGACCCGGCGCTCGTCCGGTACAGGTCGAGGGCTCCGAGCGGCTGGTCGCCATGGCGGAGTGGAAAGGTGAAGACCGCCACGAGGCCTTCCTCGAGTGCGCGAGACGCGAACACCGGAAACCGGTCATCCTCGTTCAGATCGGGAACTGCGACTGCCTCCCCCGATCCGTAGGCTGCAAGGCACGGCCCCTCGCCCAGCTCGGTTTGGAGTCGCTCGAAGCGCAGTGCTGAGTCGTCCGAAGCGGCCACATACCGGGGATCCGCGCCGGGCGAGATCAACGTCACCCCCGCCGCGCTGATCGGCAGTATCTCGACGATCCGAGCGACCAGGTGATCGAGGATGGCCTGGATTGGGAAGTCCGTCACCAAGGTCCGGGCGAACTCGCTGAGCACGTCGGAAAGTTGTCGCCTAGCTTCCATCGGCCCCCTCCGGCACGCGAGACGCGCGCCGCTGGGACCAGGCGACGACAATCGACAGTTACGACGAAAAGTGTACTCCTACGTGTCGAGTTGTGCCCGAGTGACGCTTTCCGCACGAGGCGCCCCGGGCCGGTCCCGTCCGACCTGCGGCCCGCGGGTGTCGGCGGCCACCTCGCCGCTGCGTAGACGTACCCGCCGCCGCGCCCGGCAGGCGACCTCCTCGTCGTGGGTGACGAGGACGACGGTGACCCCCTGGTCCTCGGACAGGCGGACCAGAAGATCGACGATTTCCCCTGCGGTCGCCGAGTCCAGATTGCCGGTTGGTTCGTCGGCGAGCACGACCCGGGGCCGGTTCGCTAGGGCGCGTGCGATCGCGACGCGTTGTTGTTCCCCGCCGGAGAGCCGGGACGGCAGGTGGCCGCGACGGTCGGCAAGTCCGACCTGATCGAGCAACTCACTGACGCGGGCCGCCCGCTCCTCCCGGGAACCCCCACGCGGCAACATCGGCACCTCGACGTTCTCCGCGGCGGTGAGCGTCGGGATCAGGTTGAACTGCTGGAAGACGAAACCGATCGCCTCGCTGCGCAGCCGGGTGAGGGTCCGGTCGCCGGCGTCAGCGAGCTCGTGTCCGTCGAATCCGACCCTTCCCGATGTCGGGGTGTCCAGCGCACCCAAAAGCTGCAGCAGCGTGCTCTTACCTGAGCCGCTCGGCCCTTCGACCGCGAGGAGCTCGCCCCGGTCGATCGTCAGGTCCACCTTGCGAAGCGCGTGCACGGTGGCCCCACCTCGGTCGTATCGACGTTCGACCCCCTCCAGCACGTAGAGCGGACCGTCGGTCACCGTTGGCTCCCCATCGCGGGATCGATCGCTACTCATCCGAGGTCCCGCAGAGCGACCACCGGCGAGAGCCGGGCGGCCCGCCAGCCGCCGACCGAGCCGGCGAGGAGTCCGCCCATCACCGCACACCCCATCCCGAGCGCGATCGTGGCCAACGAGATCGGTGCCGTTAGGTGAATGATTGTCGTCACGGCCGTGGGCGGTGCCTGGTGGAACAGCGCCGACACCGAGGACGCGCCCGCCGCGACGCCGGTGCTCGACGCCGTCAAAGCCGGCGAGAAGGCATGCACCGCGGCGGCCACGACAAAGCCAGCAGCGACGCCGATCGCCCCCCCGAGCACCCCGATACCGACCGTCTCGGCAAGCACCTGCCGAACGACTCGCCCGCGCGACCACCCGAGTGCGCGGAGAGTGCCGATCTCGCGTACCCGTTTGGCCACCGAGGAGAGCGTAAGTAGCACCGCGATGACGAAGGCAGCGGCAAGGACGATGAGCGCAAGCGCGCCGCCGAGGCGGGAGGCGAGCTGCTGCGCGTTGTGCAGGCTGCCGGTGACGCCATCGGCGAGGCTCTTGGCGGTCACCACCTGGGCACCGGGCAAGAGGGCGGCAAGGCGGGCAGCGACCCGGTCGACGTCGGAGGCGCTTGCCACCTTCACGAGCACCTCGTTGACCCGCCCGGATTTGCTCGACAGCGACTGTAGGGTCGACAGCGGGAAATACAGATCGGCGGTGTTCCCGGTGAGGGTGGGGTTAACCAGACCCACGACCCGGTAGGACTGCCCGTTGATCGGCAGATCAGCCCCGACGGCGAGGGCCTTTTTGGTCGCGTAGGCCGTGTTGACTAGAACCTCGTCGGGTGCGGAAACCGACAACCACGAGCCCGCCGCGAGCTGCGCTCGGGTCACCAGACCCGCGTCCGGTGAGGCCGGGTCGATGCCGGCGGCGGTGTAGCTCTGACTGGCCGTGTCGGTTGAGGGGGGGTTGACGATCTGCTGGATAGTACGAAGCGGCGCCGTGACGGTGGCGTTGTACTGCTGGAAACGCGCCGGCAGGCACTTTTCGAACGCCCCGGCACCGAAGCCGCCGAGGCCGCCGCCCCCTTTCCGACCGCCCCCGGCAGGCGCCGGGCCAGCCCCCCCGCCGCCGGTTCCCCCGCCGAAACCGCCGCTCGCCTCGATGCAGCTTCGCAGCGCGGCCCGTTCGGCGTCGGTGAGCGGCGCGGGGCGAGCGGTGGCGGTGAGCGTCTCACCACCGGTGCGGATGCTGGCGACGATTTTAGGCACGGTGCCCGTCTCGTGCTGTGCCAACAAGGTCAGCCCGCCGACGGCTGAGGTTACGCCGGGCACCGAAGCGACCTCTGCGATCGCGGCCGACGGGAACGTCAGCAAGGTCCCGGGTAGGAAGAAGTCGCGGGTGAACCGGGTGCCCGGTTTACCGAGCTTCGACAAGTCCGTGATGACCGAGCTGTTCTCGCTGAGCAGCGCCGCGGTGTCCGCGGCATTGAGCGAGGCGAGGGCCCCCCCGCCGGCACGCCCGCCTCCCGGGCCACCGCCCTGGGCGAAGAATCCGCCGCCACCCGCCTGGTTCGGCGCGGGCGAGGCCGGAGTGCTTGGCGTTGCGCCGCTCGCGGTTGGTGCGACCGTTCGGGTCACCAGGATGTCGGTCCCAACCGATGCCAGGGGCGACAGCACCTTGTGCTGCGCCTGATCGAGCCCCTGCGAGACCCCGACGATGCCCATCACGAGGCCGACCCCGGACGCGAGGCCGAGCGCGGTGAGAATCGTCCGGGATCTGCGACGGCGAAGTTCATTCATGGCGTAGCTGAAGCGGCGCACGTGTACTCCGGTCCTCCGAAAGGGCACCAGAGGTGTTCGTACAGCGGATTCCTGAGCCGAACCTGAATTCAGCCGGCAGGGTCGGTCGATCAGGCGACGGACGCCGATTCGCGCCCGGTCAACGTCGGAGGTTCCAACGGAAAGTGACATTGGTCGATCGCGATCCGGCCGCCACCCACCGGTCCTGGCCGGCGGCCCATCGACGCCCGGCGAAATCCACCTGGCTCAAGCCGAATTCCGCAGCGTGTCCGACGAGCCAGCTGGCCACCGTCCACCCGCGGGCGGCTGGGAGGGGCGTCCCCAGGGTGGCCGAGCCCAACTCGTCGGACATTGCGGTCGCGAGCGCGGTTGCAGCACCGGGGGGCGGGCTCGTGGGCGGGATCGAACAGCTGAACGCCGCCGGGACCTCCCCGGTCAGCGCTTCGGCGAGGGTGCGGGCCTCGGCTTCCCAGACGGCGTAGGCGTCCGGGGTGGCGCTGTGCTGCACCAGTTGGGCGGCCTCGGTGACGGGTAGGGTCTCCCAACCGGTGACCAGCGCGAGATGTTGGTAGAACGCGGAGGCCGCATAGACCGGGTTGAGCAACTCCGGCTTGCTGCCCCAGCCCTGCGAGGGACGCTGTTGGAACAGGCCCACCGAATCCCGGTCGCCACTTCCTAGATCGTGCAAGCCGGATTCCTGCAGCGCCGCGGCGAGTGCCACGGTCACCGCGTGGTCCGGTAACCCCCGGCTCTTGCCGATCGCCGCAATCGTCGTCGCGTATCTCGCTTGCTCCTGGTCGAGCAGATAGCCCGCCGACCCGGTCGTGACCCGGCAGAACGGGGCTTCGTGGGGGCCACGGTTATCCAGCACGAGCACGCCCGCTATGGCTGCCGCCACCGCGACAGCGGAGGCGAGGAGGAGCCTCGTTCGTCCCCGGCGCGGCACTCGCTCAGGCTAGGTGGCGTCGCCGCGGTTCTCGACGATGGCCCCGGGCTCGCCGGCACCGATCGGGCTGCGATTACGCCAACCGGCGTAGCTGCCAAGCCCGAGAGGTGATCTCTTCTAGTCATTCTCGCGGGCAGGGCTGGCCCTCGGGGTGCCCGGTGCGCCACAGTTTGGCCTGTCAGCCTAAAACGTAACTGTTCCGGCGCCCACTCCGGGGAGAGGAAACAACGTGATCACCTCGCGGCGCCGCGAGCTGTCCTCGGACGAGTCCGGGTTCACCTTGGTGGAGGTGCTGGTCGTCGTAGTCATCATCGGCATCCTGGCCAGTATCGCCATCGCGGCGTTCCTCAAGACCCGCGAGAATGCCTATGCCGGCCAGGCCAAGAGCGACCTGCGCAACCTGGCCTCCGCCGAGGAGTTCTACCTCGGCGACCACGACCAGTACATCAGCGGCGGGGCCGCCGAGCTGGCCGCGGAGGGCTTCAGGCAGACGGTCGGCATCAAGCTCGGTGTCGGCGTAGTCGCGAACACCGGGTACTGCGCGGCCGCCCTGGCCCCGGACGGCAGTTACTACTGGTGGGACAGCGAGGCCGGTGGCCTCCAGTCGGTAGCCACGCCGAGCCTGTCACCACCGGCCACGGCCGGCGGAGCCTGCGCAGCCGCCCCACCGACCAGCTTGGGCTAGCGGCCGACGGGCGGTCCGTCATACCCCGGCCGTTCATCTGCGCGTGCTCGCGCCGATCGGGACCCGACGCGGATTCGGCTCGATGAACGCCCGGGTCGTGGGAGTCAGCAGACAGGCGAGGATGCCCAGCAGCACAACGAGCTGCACGGCCTGCTCGGCGTGGAAGACAGCCGGATAGGGCCTGGTCAACAGAAACAGCATGCCTAGCGCCCCTGCCCCGGACAGCCACACCATCCGGCGCCAGACCCGCCAGCGACCCTGGCGGAGCCGAACGATGAGGAAGACGTAGAGCACACCCACCGCGACGTTGGCCACCACGCGCACGTACAGGGCGGTACGAAACGTCTGCCGCGCCAGCCGCAAGTCCGTTCCGGCGGCGAGGTGCCGGAGAGCCACCCGCGCGAGTTGGTCGAAGTCGGCGAGTGCGAGAACCGTCACCGACACGCTCAATAGCAGGTTGACGACGAGAAGCAGCGACGCGACCGACACGGCGGTCGGCACTGGTCCAGGCGACGCGTGCCCGCTCCGCTCGCGGGGGGAGGAGTCCCACGTCGGCCCGGACCAGGGTTGAAGGCCCGAACCGGCGGGACCCGGCGCCGGCTGGGGGTCGGGTGGCCGCGGGTCGTCGCCAAAGGACATGCCGGGAGCGTACGGGCCGGAGGTGGCTGATCGCGGGCGGCGGGCGTGGGCTGTCGGGACGAGCTACCGCGAAACCCGGTAGCGGCGGCGACACCCGGTGCCTACGGTGGCCAGGTGGGCCTCCCGAAAAGCTTGGCGGCGCTCCGGGAGCGGAACTACCGGCTGCTGTTCTTCGGTCAGGTCGCCTCGGTCGTCGGCGACAACATGACGCCGGTGGCGCTGAGCTTCGCCATTCTCGACCGGTCCGGCAATGCCCGCCAGGTCGGCGTGGTGCTGGGCGCGTCCACCGTCGCCATGATCGTCTTTTTGCTCGGCGGCGGAATCATCGCCGATCGGATCCCCCGCCGGCTGGTCATGTTGAGCTCCGACGTCCTGCGATTCCTGGCCCAGTCGCTGACCGCTGCGCTGCTCATCGACGGGCACTGGCACCTGTGGCAGCTCGTCGCGCTACAAGTGGTCTGGGGCGCGGCGGCGGCGTTCTTCTTCCCGGCCATGACCGGCCTGGTGCCCGAGGTGGTCAGTCAGCACCGGCTCCAGCAGGCCAACGCCCTGCAGAACCTGTCCTGGTCGATCGGTGCGGTCGCGGGGCCGGGTCTGGCCGGCCTGCTGGTCGCGACCACCGGAGCCGGCGCCGCGGTTGCGGTAGACGCGGCTACCTTTCTGGTCAGTGCCGGCACGCTGTTCCGGCTCCGGCTGCCTGCGCGGACCGCCCGGAACGGGAGGTCCACCGCGCTCGGCGACTTGCGGGACGGTTGGCGGCTCTTCCGCTCGAAGACCTGGCTCTGGGTCATCGTCCTGCAGTTCTCGTTGTGGCACATGCTCGTCTACGCCCCGGTCATCGTGCTCGGCGCGGTTGTCGCCAAGGAGCATCTGGGAGGGGCGGCTGCGTGGGGCACGATCCTCGCCGTCTTCGGGATCGGCTCGGTGCTCGGCGGCGTGGTGGCGCTGCACGTGCGCCCGCGCCGCCCGCTGCTCGTCGCGACGTTGTGCACGTTGGGGTTCGCTCCGACGCCGGCGCTCTTGGCGGCCGTCGCCCCGGTCCCGGTGATCGCCGCGGGGGCCCTGCTCGGCGGCGCTGGTTTCGCCATGTTCGGCACGCTGTGGGACACGACCCTGCAGCGGGAGATCCCGCGCGAGATGCTGTCCCGGGTCAGCTCCTACGACTGGCTCGGATCACTCGCCCTGCTGCCGGTCGGCTACGCGCTGGCCGGCCCCATCGCGGCGACACTCGGGGTGTCCACCACCTTGTGGTTGGCAACCGGCTGGCTGGTCGCGACCACCCTTGGCGTTCTGGCGGTTCCGGCGGTCACCGGTCTGCGCTGGTCACCCCCGATCGCGACGGTGACCCCACATGCGGCTCGGGCCAACCCGCTCTGGCCCCGGCCCGAGGAGCCCGGTGCCCGCCAGGACGGGCCATCGTCGGGCGACGAGGTCGCCGCCGCTGACTGACGGTGGAGGTCCGCGGTCGACCTGCGCGGACGAATTGCCGTCCGGCTGGAACCGATCGTCTGAGAGGATCCGCCAACGCGCTCCCGAGGCTGAAGGTCGTGGCCGGTTGGTGCGCCGAGTGAGAGAGAGGGCGACCGGATGCACAGTGACGGGCAGCGGGCCGGGCCGGGTTCGGTCGGGCGCGATGCCCGGAATCAGGAGACGCCCAACCTCGTGCCGGCGGCCACTTGCCCGTCGGTGGCCGAAGCGGGCTGATCCGTGGCTGCCGGAGCCCCGACGATCGTCGCGACGAGCATCGGATTCTTCTCACGGGAGCGCAATCCGTGGGATTGGCGCCCCGGCCCGATTTTCGACCTGACCTTCGATCTCGCCGGGCGGCCGGACCGGCCGCGACTGTGCTTTCTCGGCACTGCGACTGGCGACAACCCGCTCTACATCAGCGCCGTCTACGGAGCGTTCGCTGGCAGCGACGTTCGGGTTTCGCACCTCACGCTGTTCGCAATGCCCAACGTCGAGGACGTCCGTTCGTACCTGCTCGCTCAGGACGTCATCTGGGTCGGCGGTGGAAGTGTGGCCAACCTGCTCGCGGTGTGGCGAACACACGGCCTCGACGAGGTGCTGCGCGAGGCGTGGCAGTCCGGTGTCGTCCTAGGTGGGGTGTCGGCTGGATCGCTGTGCTGGCACGTCGGAGGGACAACGGACTCCTTCGGACCGGAGTTGCGTCCGGTGACTAACGGCCTCGCCTTCCTCCCGACCTCGAATGGCGTGCACTACGACAGCGAGGAGCAGCGGCGCCCGCTCTACCACCAGCTGGTCGCCGACGGGACGCTGCCGTCCGGCTACGCCACCGACGACGGCGTCGGCCTTGTCTACGTCGAGGAGACCCTCGCCGAGGTGGTCGCGGACCGCCCGAACGTCGCGGCCTACCACGTGTACCGGGATCGCGATGGTCGGGCGAAGGAGGAGGCGATCACGCCTCGCCTGCTGCCGGGCGACTAGGCCCGCGACAGCCCGCGCCCGGACGGTCACCCGACGGTCCGCGCCCGGACGGTCACCCGACTTCCAGCGTGACCTCGACATTCCCGCGCGTCGCATTGGAGTACGGGCAGACCGCGTGCGCCGCCTCGACGAGGGTGCGGGCTGTGTCGGCGTCGAGGCCCGGGATGGTGACCCGCAGGTTCACGGCGAGGCCGAAGGCGCCGCCCTCGATGGTGCCGAGCGTGACGGAGCACTCAACCGTCGAGTCACCGGTCTCAACCTTCTGCCGCCGCGCGACCGTGGACAGCGCGCTCTGGAAGCACGAGCCGTACCCGGCCGCGAACAGTTGCTCGGGGTTGGTGCCCTCGCCGGGGCCGCCAAGTTCCTTAGGTGGCTTGATCGCGACGTCGAGCGAACCGTCGTCGGTTATGGCGCGGCCGTCCCGGCCGCCTACGACGGTGGCTCGCGCGGTGTACAGCGGCTTGATCAGGGAAGTGGTCACGTCATCCTCCGGATACCTCGGCTGAACGGTAAGCCTCGCACGATCGCGGCACCCGGCCGTGTGCGAGGCTCTAGCCCGTGGCCGAGCTCGTCTACCCTCCGGTGATCGCGGCTGCGCGCGGCGCCTTCCGGGCGCTCGGCCTGCACTTCGACCTCGGCGGCTGCGAGCAAATCCCGAGCACCGGCGGGGCGGTCCTGGCGAGCAACCACGTGAGCTACCTGGACTTCCTGTTTTGCGGGTTCGCGGCGCGCCCCTCCCGGCGGCTGGTTCGCTTCATGGCCAAAGACGAGGTGTTCCGCCACCGGATCGCCGGGCCGTTGATGCGCGGGATGCACCACATTGCGGTTGACCGCTCGGCGGGTGCGGGTTCCTACCTGGCCGCCGTCTGCGCGCTGCGCGCCGGGGAGATCGTGGGGGTCTTCCCCGAGGCCACGATCAGCCGGTCGTTCACTCTCAAGGAGTTCCGCAGTGGGGCCGCCCGGATGGCTTCGGAGGCGAACGTCCCGTTGATTCCAATGGTCACCTGGGGCGGCCAGCGGCTGCTGACGAAGGGGCGCCCACGCGACTTCACCCGCGGGCGCACTGTCGTGGTCCGGGTGGGCGCGCCCATCCCTCCCGGATCGCCCGATCCGGCTGCGGTCATGGTCGAGCTCCGGGAGCGCATGCAGGCGCTGCTGGTGGACGCCCAGCACGCGCATCCGGACCGGGCGGTCCCCGGCGAGGACTCGTGGTGGATGCCGGTCCACCTCGGCGGCACCGCGCCGACTCCGGAAGAGGCGGCCGCGCTGGACGGCGCGTCCCGGCGGACCCCTCCTCCCGGGTAGGCCCTGGACCACCGAGTGTGCAATTTCCGACGGTTTTCGACCCGGCCCCAGCGTGGGCGTCGGCGGAAATTGCACACTCGCGGGGGAGCGGGGCGGTGTCAGGACCCGTCCGTCGGGGAAAAGGCTGGGCGTGTCCACTGTGCTCGGCTTCGCGGCCCGGCTGCCCACGCTCGTCCTGCGGACCGGCTGGCGGGTTGCCGCGAGCGGTGTCTCCCTGGGTGGTTTCGCGATCCAACTGAGGCGTTCCGTGGTCGCCGGCCAGGCGACGAGCCGGCCGGGGGAGTGGCCCCCGCCGCGAACCCCGGGCGCCCGGCCACCGAACGAGCAAGCCGCTCGCCCGTCGGCGCGACGGCTTACCCCCGGGCCGACCGAGTCGGAGCCGGGCGGACCGGGCGCCGGTACTGACCGTCCTGGAGAACCAGATCTCCCGCCGAGCGGCCGAGCGGCCCAGCGGCCGAGCCGCCGAGCCAACCGAACACGAGGACCCGGCTAGCCGCTGAGCCGGGTCCCCGCGGTATCCGGGGAAGTAGCGCTCGATCTCGTCGAGCCGGAAGGCGCGCAGGATCGACGTCGCCGGCTCGCGGGCCAGCAGGAACTCGAACGACGCCCTGACCAGCCGCGCATCGGCAGTGACCTCGAGGACGAGGTCGACCGGCAGGCGCCGGGGTCTGCACCGCGTGCTCCGTCACGCGACCGGACTGACCGATCGTGACCAGGTAGCCGCCGACCAAGCAGGATCTCGACATCCACCAATCCAGCATGGCAGCGCCGATCTGGTGCACAATGGTGGGGCTACGGGCTGGAACGAGGCCGTCGGGGAAGGCGTCCCTCGTTCTCAGGAGGTTGTGGTGCCCGCTCGTGGCGTCCTCTACGTGCACTCCTGCCCTCCGGTGCTGTGCCCACATGTGGAATGGGCGGTGGCCGGCGTGCTCGGCGTGCCCGTCGAGCTCGCCTGGACCCCGCAGCCGGCTGCCCCCGGAGAACTGCGCGGAGAGGCCGGCTGGCGCGGTCGGGCCGGCACGGCGGGACGTATCGCCGCCGCGTTGCGGGGCTGGACGTTGCTGCGTTTCGAGATCACCGAGGAGCCGTCCGAGGGCGGCGATGGGGAGCGGTATGCGGTCACGCCCGATCTCGGTGTCTACCGCAGCGCCATGAGCGCCAGCGGTGACGTGCTCGTGCACGAGGAACGGTTGCGGTCGCTGCTGGGGATCGGCGGCACGGCGGTGGACCTCGTCGCCGGCCTGCACCGGTTGCTCGGCCGCCCGTGGGATGACGAGCTGGAGGTGTTCCGGCACGCCGGGGCCGGATCACCGGTGCGCTGGCTGACCCAGGCCGGCTGACCCAGGCCGGCTGACCCAGCCGCCGCGGCTACAGCGGGATGTTCCCGTGCCGCCCCCGCGGCGCCCTGGGGTCCCCCGTGCGCAGCGCCGCGGCCAGCTCGCTGCGGGTTCGGTCCGGGTCGATGATGGCGTCGAGGACGCCGAGCTCCATCGCCCGGGTGGTGCCACCGGCGAGCTGTTCGTGCTCGACCGCGAGCTCGGCTTCGAGGCCGGCCCGCTCCCCCTCGGCAAGCTCGGCCAGCCGCCGCCGGTGCAGGATCCGGACGGCGGCGACCGCGCCCATCACGGCGACCTCGGCGCCCGGCCAGGCCAGTACCTTCGTCGCACCGAGCGAGCGCGAGTTCATCGCGATGTACGCGCCGCCATAGGCCTTGCGGGTGACGACGGTTACCCGCGGCACGACCGCCTCGGCGAACGCGTGCAGCAGCTTCGCGCCGCGCCGGACCACCCCGTCCCATTCCTGCCCGACCCCGGGCAGGTAGCCCGGCACGTCGACCAGAACGACGAGCGGCAGCCCGAGGCTGTCGCACATCCGGACGAAGCGCGCGCCCTTCTCGGCCGCGGTGGCGTCGAGGCAGCCACCGAGCCGGAGCGGGTTGTTGGCGATCACACCGACGGCCCGGCCGCCGAACCGACCGAGGGTCGTGACGAGGTTCGCCCCCCACCTGGGGTGCAGTTCTACGCCGGGGGCGTCGAGCACGGTGTCGACGACCGGATGCACGTCGTAGGCGCGGCGCGCTGATGCGGGCAGCAGTCCGCGAAATCGGCGGTCGTCGACCACCCCGAGCGCACCCGGCCGGCCGAGCAGGCCGACGAGCCGGCGGGCCGACGCGCAGGCCGCGTCGTCGGTGTCCGACACCAGGTGGACGACTCCGCTGCGCCGGCCGTGGGGTTCCGGGCCGCCTAGTCGCAGCATGTCGACATCCTCGCCGGTGACGCTGCGCACCACGTCCGGGCCGGTGACGAAGATCCGCCCCGCCGGGCCGAGGATGACGACGTCGGTGAGGGCGGGTCCGTAGGCCGCCCCGCCGGCGGCCGGCCCGAGCACCACGGAGATCTGCGGGATCCGCCCGGAGGCCCGGGTCATCGCCGCGAAGACGCGGCCGACCCCGTCGAGGGACGCGACACCTTCGGCCAGCCGTGCCCCCCCGGAGTGCCAGAGCCCGACGATCGGCGCGCCCTGGGCGAGCGCGAGGTCGTAGGCCGCGCAGACGGTCGCGCATCCCTCCCGCCCCAGGGCGCCGCCCTGGATCGACGGCTCGGCGGCGAACACGACCGCGTCGACGCCGTCCATTCGGCCGAGGCCGGCGACCACGCCGCTGCCCGGCGTGTCCCAGATCGGCCGGAGCGATCCCTCGTCGCAGGCGGCGGCGAGACGGCTGTGCGCGGAGCGTGGGTCGGCGCCGCGACCGAGCAGCGCGGCCCCCGGCAGGGTGGCCGTCACCCGGCCGGCCGGAACAGCAGGCTGACGTTGTGCCCCCCGAAGCCGAACGAGTTCGACAGGGCGGCCGCCCCCGGCGGTAACGATCGCGGGTCGACCCGCACGAGGTCGAGGTCGATCTCGTCGTCCGGGTCGTCGAGGTTGCGGATCGCCGGTGCCCGCCCATCGCGGAGCGCGAGGATCGTCGCGATGGCCTCCACCGCCCCGGCCGCGCCGAGCAGGTGACCGGTCATGGATTTCGTGGCGCTGACGACCGCGCGGTCGGCGCCGGCGCCCAGCGCGGAGCGGATCGCCCGGGCTTCCGCGACGTCGCCGATCGGCGTCGATGTCGCGTGCGCGTTGACGTGCCCGACGTCGCCGGGCGCCGCCTCGGCGTCGGCCAGGGCCAGGCTCATCGCCCGGGCCGCACCGCGGCCCGTGGGCTCCGGCGCGGCGACGTGGTGGGCATCCGCGGTGATGCCCGCCCCGGCGAGCTCGGCGTAGACCGGCTGCCCCCGGGCAGCGGCGTGCTCGGCGGATTCGAGGACGAGAACCCCGGCCCCCTCACCGAGGACGAAGCCGTCGCGGGCCTTGTCGTAGGGCCGGGAGGCACGGTCCGGCTCGTCGTTGCGGATCGACAGCGCCCGCATCGCCGCGAAACCGGCGATCGGCAGCGCATGGATCGCCGCTTCGGTGCCCCCCGCGACGACCACGTCCGCCCGGCCGGCCCGGATCAGGTCGAGCCCGAGCGCGATCGCCTCGGCGCCGGACGCGCAGGCGGACACCGGGGCGTGCACCCCGGCCCGGGCCCCGAGCGCCAAACCGACGGTGGCCGCGGGGCCGTTGGGCATGAGCATCGGCACCGTGTGCGGGGAGACCCGGCGGGGCCCGAGCTCGCGGAGCACATCGTACTGGGCGAGCAGTGTCAGCACCCCGCCGATGCCGGAGGCGATCACAACCGCGAGTCGTTCCGGTTCCGCCTCCGGGCTCCCGGCGTCGGTCCAGGCCTCCCGGGCCGCGAGCAGCGCCAGCTGCTGGGACCGGTCGAGCGTGCGTGCTTCCACCCGGTCGAGCCGTTCGAGCGGCTCGACCGCGACCGGTGCGGCGATCCGGACCGGCAGGTCAGCGACCCAGTCGGTGTCCAGGGCCCGGACGCCGGACGCGCCGGCGAGCAGGGCGGCCCAGGTGGAGGGGGCGTCCGGGCCGATCGGCGTGAATGCGCCGAGGCCGGTGACGGCGACCGCGCGGGTCACGCCGAGACGCTGGAACGGCTGATGTAGGACACGGCGTCCCCGACGGTGCGCAGGTCCTTGACGTCGTCGTCCGGGATCCGGACGTCGAAGCGCTCTTCGGCCGCGACCACGATCTCGACCATGGACAGCGAGTCGATGTCGAGGTCGTCGCTGAACGCCGCCTCCACGACGACCCGGTCGGCGGGGACTCCGGTGATCTCGTGCACGATCTCGGCGAGCCCGGTGAGGATCTCCTGTTGCGACATTTCGATGCCTTCCTGTTGGGTGTTGCGGTCAGGGAACGCGGACGACCTGTCCGGCGTAACTGAGGCCGGCCCCGAAGGCCAGCAGAAGCGCGAGGCTGCCGGCCGGCAGCTGACCGTCGGCGAGCAGCCGGCAGAGCGCGAGGGGCACCGAGGCCGCGGAGGTGTTCCCGGCCTCGACGATGTCCCGGGCAACGACCGCGCGCGGCGCGTCGAGGGCCCGCGCCAGGGCTTCGATGACCCGCAGGTTGGCCTGGTGCGGGACGATCGCCGAAAGGTCGCCGGGGGCGATCCCGGCGAGTTCGCAGGCCTGGCGGGCCACCGGCGCGAGCGCGGACGTCGCCCAGCGGTAAACCGGCTGGCCGTCCATCTGCAGGAATCGCCCGTCGGCGGGGACGCCGATCAGGCCCGCCCGTCCGCCGTCGCTGCCCCAGGCCACCGGCCCGATCCCGGGCTGCTCTGCCGGCCCGACGACCGCGGCCGCAGCCCCGTCGCCGAACAGAATGGCCGTGGACCGGTCTTCCCAGTCGACCCAGTCGGACATGCGTTCGGACCCGATCACGACAGCGTGCCGGGCGGAGCCACCGCGCACCGCGTCGGCGGCGACCGACAGCGCGTAGCAGAAGCCGCCACAAGCCGCGTTGATGTCGAAGGCGGCGATCCCGTTGACGCCCAGCAGGTGAGCCACCTGCGGTGCGCCGCCGGGGATCGGCGTCGCCATGGTGCAGGTCGCGAGCACGAGGAGGTCGACGTCCGCCGGCGCGAGCCCGGACTCGGCGATCGCCTTCCCAGCCGCCGCGGCGGCCATCGCCACCACGCTCTCGCCCGGGCCGGCGATCCGCCGTGAGCTGATCCCGGTGCGGCTGCGGATCCACCCGTCGCTGGTGTCGAGGCGACCGGCGAGCTCGAGGTTGGTGACAACCCGGGTCGGCCGATAGTCGCCGAGACCGAGCAGCCGGGTGTGCGGCGCCCCGGCGCTGACCCTCACAGCCCGACCGGCTCGGGGTGCAGCCGGGCGAGCGGTTGGCCGGGGCCCACCGGGTCGCCGTCCTCGGCGAGCCATTCGAGGAGAACCCCGCCGTGCGCGCTTGCGACCGGCACGGTTTCCCGCCGGGCCTCGACCGACCCGACGACCGACCCGACGTCGAGCCGGGTCCCGGGGACGAGCGGATCGGGGCGGAAGGTGCCGCCGAGCGGGGCGACGACGACCCGCCAGGCCGGACCGGGCTCCCCGCGCACGCCGCGGTGGGATTCGATCAGACCGTCGGCGGCCGCCAGGTCCTCCGGGGTCCGGATGGCGAGGGTCACGACATCGGGGAGTGCTCGGCGGATCAGCCCGGTGAGGGTCCCGGCCGGCGGGAGCTCGAGCACCGCGGTGACCCCGAGGGCGCCGAGGGTGGCCATGCAGGCGTCCCAACGGACCGGGGCGCTGACCTGCGCGATCAGCCGCCCGAGGAGCTCGGGCCCGGAGGTGACCACCGCGCCGTCGGCGTTCGACACGACGGGGATCCGTGGATCGGCGACCGGCAGCGCGCCCGCCAGGTGCTCGAGGGTCCGCCGGGCGGGCTCCATAGCCGCGGTGTGGAAGGCCCCGGCTACGGCGAGCCGGCGGAGCCGGGCCCGGGCCGGCGGGTCGGCGGCAAGCTCGTCGAGAGCGGTGACCGGGCCGGCGGCGACGACCTGTCCGGCGCCGTTGACATTGGCCGCGATCAGGCCGAGCCGGGCGAGGGCCCCGGCCACCTCGTCGGGGTCTCCACCGAGGATCGCGGTCATCCCGGTGGGCGTCAGCGCGGCGGCGGCGGCCATCGCCCGGCCGCGGGCTGCGACCAGCCCCAGCGCGGTGTCGTCGCTGAGTGCACCGGACAGGGCGGCCGCCGTCAGCTCGCCGACGCTGTGCCCGGAAACGGCACCGAGACCTTCCGGCCAGTCCGGTGCACCGAGCTCCGCGGCGACCGCGAGGGCGCTGGCCACGAGCAACGGCTGGGCCACCGAGGTGTCGCGGATCTCCTCGTCGCCGGCCACCGTTCCGGCCCGGCGCAGGTCTACGCCGGTGAGCGCGCTCGCCCAGTCCAGTCGGGTGGCGACCCCGGGGAGTTCGAGCCACGGGTCGAGGAAGCCCGGGGTCTGGGCGCCTTGCCCCGGGCAGACGATGGCGAGCACAGGGTCCAGCCCATCGGACCTGGCGTGCCGGGGCAACCTCGACACCCACGAAGTCGAGCGAGGCTCTTTGGAGGTTTCCTACAAAACTGGCTTCTCGCCCGCCAGCCGGCCGAAGGCCAGGGCCAGCCGCAGGACGAATGCGGAACGAGGGTCCGAGGGGGAGTGCCCGGTGATCTCGGCCGACCGGCGGAGCCGGTAACGCACGGTATTCGGATGCACGAACAGCAGGCGGGCGGTGGCCTCGAGGGAGCCGGCGGATTCCAGATAGGCCGCCACGGTGTCTAAGAGGTGGCCGCCGGCGTCGGCCAACGGGGTGTAGACCTCCTCCAGGAGCGCCGTGACCGCCCCCGGGTCCCCGGCCAACGCCCGCTCGGCGAGCAACTCGGTCGCGGGAACGGGACGGGGGGCCCCGGGCCAGGCGGCGGCCGCCCGGAGCCCGCCGATCGCCGCGGCGGCCGAGGTCTCGGCCGTGGCCAGGTCGCTCACCGTGGGTCCGAGAACCACCGGTCCGTCGCCGAACTCGCCGGCCAGCAGGTCGGCCGCTCCGACCGGGTCGGCGGCGCCGACGATCACCACCAGCCGATCTCCCTGGAACCCGCCGAGGGCGTAGGCCCCGGCCCGGCGGGCCGCCCGCGCGATCGCGTCGAGGACGGCTTCCGGCTCGCCGGCCGGGGCGTGCCCGGCGAGCACCGCCACCGGGGTCCCGGCGCTCCAGCCGAGGGCCGCGGCCCGGGAGAGCAGGCCGGCGTCGGCCTCGCCCCGGAGCACCGCGTCGACCACCAGGGCCTCGAGCCGGGCGTCCCAGGCGCCGCGCTCTTCGGCGGTCCGGGCGTAAACGAGGGCGGTGGCGAAGGCGATCTCCCGGGAGTAGCGGAGCACGGCGACGCGGAGCAGGGCCTCGTCGCCCGGCGCCGCCAGGGTGGCGACGTGCTCCTCGATCGTGTCGATCGCGGCCCGGACCAGTTCGACGGTCTGCTGCAACGTCACCGATCTCGCCAACGCGCGGGGGGCGGTGCCGAATACATCGCCCGGCAGGCCGGTCCCTGGGGAGGGTCGGCGCAACCAGACGACGAAGCTGGCGATCCCGGCCTGCACGACGAGGCCGACCCAGGCCCGCTGGTCGGCGGGCATGGCCCGAAACCACGGCAGCGTCGCGTCCATCCGGGTGACCGCCTGGGTCGCGATCTTCCCGGCGGCCCGCTCGATTCGACGGGCGGTGCCGGCGGCGGTCATCGGCCCCCTCCCTGGCGTGGCTGCGCCCGTAGTGCATCACGATCTGAGGATGACCCCACGCCGGGACCCGGTGGCCGACCTGCGGCGGATCGCCTTCCTGCTCGAGCGGGCGCAGGAACCGACCTACCGGGTACGGGCCTTCCGCCGGGCCGCGGCGGCGGTCGCCGGACTGGGGGCGGACGAGCTGGACAGCCGGCTGGGGCTGGGGTCGCTAACCGAGTTGCCCGGAATCGGCGAGGTCACCGCCCGGTGCGTGCAGGAATCCGCCGCCGGCGAGGTCCCGGTCTACCTCCGCCGCCTCGAGGCCACCGGGGGACGCCCGGTCGCCGAGGGGGGAGCCGAGCTCCGGCAGGCGTTGCGCGGCGACCTCCATACGCACTCCGACTGGTCCGACGGCGGCAGCCCGATCGCCGAGATGGCCGGGGCCGCCCGCGATCTGGGGCACGGCTACCTCGCCCTGACCGACCACTCGCCCCGGCTGACGGTGGCCCGCGGGTTGTCTCCGCAGCGGCTCCGCGAGCAACTGCGGGTCGTCGCCGGGTTGAACGAAAAGCTTGCCCCGTTCCGGATTCTCACCGGGATCGAGGTCGACATACTCGACGACGGCGGGCTGGACCAGGAGCCGGAACTGCTCGACCGGCTCGACGTCGTCGTGGCCAGCGTGCACTCGAAGCTACGGATGCCGGCCGCCGAGATGACCCGGCGGATGGTCGTCGCGATCGCCAACCCGCGGGTCGACGTGCTCGGGCACTGCACCGGCCGGCTGATCGTCGGGCGCGGTCGCCCCGAGTCGGCGTTCGACGCTGAGCTCGTCTTCGAGGCCTGCCGCCGATTCGGCGTCGCGGTGGAGGTGAACAGCCGCCCGGAGCGTCTCGACCCGCCGAAGCGGCTGCTGCGGTTGGCGGTCGAGGCCGGCTGCCTGGTCGCCATCGACACCGACGCGCACGCGCCCGGCCAGCTCGACTGGCAGCCCTACGGCTGCGAGCGGGCGGCTGCCTGCGGGGTGCCGGCGGACCTCGTGGTCAACTCGTGGCCGGCCGACCGGCTGCTCGCCTGGACGGCGCGGGCGTCCGACTCAGGAGCTGCTCCGGGGTGACGGGATGAGCTCACGGAGCGGGAGCACGAGGGCATCGGTGAGGTTGTCGTCGACCGTATCGGCGACGAGGAGGGCGCAGGCCGCGTCGAGGCACAGGGCAAGCACCTGTTGCTCGGCGTCGGGGTCCTGGCGCACCCGACCGGCGGGTGGGCAGGTCAGGCAGATCCGGCCGATGCCCTGTGCCCCGCTGCGTCGGACCAGCATCCACAACCGCCGGCGAGACGTCAGGCAGGCGGCCTGCCAGGTCTCGTCCCGGGCCGCCTCCCGGACCCGGTCGTCGAAGCGCCCGGCTCGCTCCTTGAGGGTGCTGAACAGTTCCGCGGCCGCGGCGTCGTGGCAGCGGGTGGCAAGCAGCGGAAGCGTCGCGAGCACCGATTTCACCTGGGCCGCGTTCGGGCCCAGGTCCGGCTCGTCGACCGCGCTCACCGGGTAGACCGAACGCCAGGCCCGCATCAGGGCGAGGTACTCACCCCGGCTGAGGATCGGCCGGGCGTAGGCACCGGCGATCGCGTCGCGAACCGCCTTGAGGGCGACGGTCGTGACCTGCGGGTCGACACTGATGTAGTGCTCCTCGCCGGCGAGGTCGTCGGCGAACAACGCCTGGACCGCCTCGAAAGCGGCGAGGACCTCGAGGACGAGCGGGCTGTCGGCGTCCAGGGCCCGGCTGCGGGCGTCGGCGAGATAGACCGTGTTGTGCCACCCCGCGGCCAGCGCCGGAAGCTCGGCGTCGGTGACGTGCGGCAACTGGGCGAGCACGCCGAGGATCTCCGCGAGGTTGGGGTGTTCCTCGAGCGAGCTGGGGGCGGAGCGTCGCCGAACTGCCATCGTGCCTCCTGTGCCGGAGACCATCGTGGGAGATGCCGGAGCCCGCTGACGGCAACTTGTCCCGACTCGCCCGAAAACCGCCCGGTCGGGCCACCCGGCATCCCCCGACCGGGCCATGTCCGGCGCCGCGCGGCTGGGCAATCGCTCCGGGGAGGAGCCCGTCAGAGCCCGTAGGAAGCCGCGGCCCGGGCCGGTAGTTCCGCCTTGACCTCACCGCGGCGGGCGAGCTGGGACAGGACGATGACGGTGAGCGACTCGGCGTCGACACCGAAGTGCCGGCGCAGCGCGGGCCGGGTGTCGGAGCGGCCGAATCCATCCGTCCCCAACGACGTCCAGTCCCCGGGAACCCAGGGGGCGATCTGGTCGGGGACGGCCCGCATCCAGTCGGAGACCGCGACCACCGGACCGGGGGCGCCGTCGAGGGCCTTCGTCACGTAGGGCACCTTGACCTCGCCGACCCGGTGCCTGCGGTTGTAGTCCTCGCAGGCCAGCGCGTCGCGGCGCAGCTCGGTCCACGACGTCGCCGACCAGACGTCCGCGGCCACCCCCCATTCGTCGGCCAACCGCCGTTGCGCGTCGAGGGCCCAGCTGATCGCGGTGCCGGACGCGAGCAGTTGGGCGCGCGGGGGAGGCTCGTTGGAGATGTCGATCGGCGGTGCGGTCCGGTACCGGTACAGGCCGCGGAGCACGCCCTCCCGGATGCCGTCCGCCTCCGGCACGGCCGGCTGCGGACCGGGCTCGTTGTAGACCGTCAGGTAGTAGAAGACCGGCTCCGGATCCTTCCCATACATCCGCTTCAACGCGTCTTCCACGATGAACGAGATCTCGTATGCCCAGGCGGGGTCGTAGGACACGCAGGCCGGATTGGTCGACGCGAGCAGGTGCGAATGCCCGTCCTCGTGTTGCAGGCCCTCGCCGTTCAAGGTGGTGCGCCCGGCCGTCGCACCGAGCAGGAAGCCGTGCCCCATCTGGTCGGCGAACGCCCAGATCAGGTCTCCGACCCGCTGGAAGCCGAACATCGAGTAGAAGATGAACACCGGGATCATGTGCTCGCCGTGCGTTGCGTACGTCGTCCCGGCGGCAATCGTCGACGCCATCGAGCCGGCCTCGCTGATCCCTTCGTGCAGGATCTGGCCCTGGCGGTCCTCCCGGTAGGAAAGCAGGAGCTCCTTGTCCACCGGGTCGTACTGCTGACCGTGCGGCGAGTAGATCTTCGCGGTCGGGAAGAGCGAGTCCATCCCGAACGTGCGGGCCTCGTCCGGGATGACCGGCACGAAACGCGGGCCGATGGCCTTGTCCTTCATCAGGTCCTTGAGCAGCCGGACGAACGCCATCGTCGTCGCCATCGGCTGATCGCCGGATCCCTTGCGCAGCCGCTCGTATGCCTTCTCCGCGGGTAGCGCGAGCGGCTTGGCGCGGACCCGGCGTTCCGGCAGGAAACCGCCCAGCGCCTGCCGGCGCTCGAGCATGTAGGCGATCTCCTCGGAGTCCTTCCCCGGGTGGTAGTACGGCGGCAACTCCGCGGCGAGGTCCTCGTCGGAGATGTCGAGGTAGAGCCGGTCCCGGAAGGTCTTGAGCTCCGCCTTCGTCAGTTTCTTCATCTGGTGCGTCGCGTTCCGCGCCTCGAAGTCCGGACCGAGCGTCCAACCCTTGATGGTCTGGGCGAGGATGACCGTCGGCTGACCGACGTGCTCGCGCGAGGCCTTGAACGCGGCATACACCTTGCGATAGTCGTGACCGCCCCGGGAGAGTCGGGTGATCTGCTCGTCGGAGAGCCGATCGACCATCTTGCGCAGTCGAGGGTCGCGGCCGAAGAAGTCCTCGCGGATGAACGCGCCGTCGCTCACCGAGTAGGTCTGGAACTGGCCGTCCGGCGTCGTGTTCATCGCGTTGACCAGCACGCCATCCGCGTCGCGCGCCAGCAGGTCGTCCCACTCCCGGCCCCAGACCACCTTGATGACGTGCCAGCCGGCGCCGCGGAAGATGCTCTCCAACTCCTGGATGATTTTGCCGTTGCCCCGGACCGGACCGTCGAGGCGCTGGAGGTTGCAGTTGACGACGAACGTCAGGTTGTCGAGCTCCTCGCGGGCGGCGACGCCGAGCGCGCCGAGCGACTCGGGCTCGTCCATCTCGCCGTCGCCGAGGAACGCCCAGACATGCGACCGCGAGGTGTCCTTGATCTGTCGGGCCAGCAGGTAGCGGTTGAACCTTGCCTGATAGATCGCCTGGAGCGGCGAGAGCCCCATCGAGACGGTCGGGAATTCCCAGAACTTCGGCATCAGCCGCGGGTGCGGATAGGACGGCAGGCCGCCGCCCGGGTGCGAGAGCTCCTGGCGGAACCCGTCGAGCTCGGTCTCGGAGAGTCGGCCTTCGAGGAACGCCCGGGCATAGATCCCCGGTGAGGCGTGGCCCTGGAAGTACACCTGGTCGCCGGACTCCCCGCCCTCCTTGCCACGGAAGAAGTGGTTGAACCCGACCTCGTAGAGCGAGGCGGCCGAGGCGTAGGTCGCGATGTGGCCGCCGACGTTGGTCCGGGCGTTGGCCCGGGTCACCATCACCGCGGCGTTCCAGCGGATGTAGGCGCGGATCCGCCGCTCCGCATGCTCGTCGCCGGGGAACCACGGCTCGTCCTCCGCGGGGATCGTGTTGACGTAGTCGGTGCTGCGCAGGGCCGGCACCCCGACCTGACGTTCCCGGGCCCGCTCGAGCAGCTTGAGCATGAGGAAACGGGCCCGCCGCGGACCCGCGTCGTCGATCACCCCGTCGAGAGACTCGATCCACTCCGCGGTCTCCTGCGGGTCGACGTCGGGGATCTGGCTCGGCATTCCGTCGGTGATTACGGTGTACCGGTCCCGGCTCGACGCCACGCTGCTCCTCGCGCTTTCGGCCGGTCGCTGGCCCGTTCCAGGGCCGGTCCGCCTCCCATCGTGGTACTTCGAAGCCCCGCCGTCACCTGGTGGGGCTCCCGCGGGACCGGTCGGGAGCAGGTCGGCGTTCCTGCCACCCACCCTTTGTCTTCCCTTCAACGAGGCCCTCCCCCTCATCGGTGCCTGGCAGTCGACTGTGGTCCCGATCTCCTCGCCGACAACCCGCGCCGCATCGTGCGGGTCTCGCTGGCGGCGGGCTTTCGGGGTGCCGTTTCGGGCCGAGCGGGTGGATGGAATCGGCCGAGGACTTGCGCGACCGCCTCGGACCGGGTGGACTACCGGCACCGCCCCGCGCCGGGGCGGTCGGCGCCCCATCGCCGATCCTCGAGGGAGGCAGCAGCCGTGAGCGCCACCGCGGACCCCGCGGAAGGTCACCGGAGCTTGGCCGACAAGCTCGTGACACCCGGCTCGATCGTGCAGGAGATCGGCTACGACGACGACGTCGACGAGGACCTTCGCCGAGCCGTGCAGGAGCGGTGCGGGTCGCCGCTCGTTGGGGACGACTATGACGATGTCGTCGACACCGTGCTGTTGTGGTGGCGCGACGACGACGGGGATCTGGTCGACGTCCTGGTCGACGCGCTCGGCCCGCTGGCCGAGAACGGCGTCATCTGGCTCTTCACCCCGAAGTCCGGGCGCCCGGGGCACGTCGAGCCGAGCGACATCAACGAGGCCGCCCCGACCGCGGGGTTGACCCAGACGACCAGCCTCAGCGCCGGCCGCGACTGGTCCGGAGCCCGGTTGGTGTCGCCCCGGACCTCCCGATCGAGCCGTCGCTAGCCCGGTTACCGGATGACGACGGACATCGGCGCGCCCGCCCCGGAGTTCAGCCTGCGGGACAGCAACCTCGCCGAAGTCCGGCTGACCGACTTCCGCGATCGGCGGGCGGTCGTTCTGGTCTTCTACCCGTTCGCGTTCACCCCGACGTGCACGGGGGAGCTCTGCGCGATCCGGGACGACCTGGCCAGCCTGGAGAACGATCGGGTCCAGGTTCTCGCGGTCTCCTGCGACCCGCCGGCGACCCTGCGCGCTTTCGCGTCGTCGCAGTCGCTGAGCTACCCGTTGCTGTCTGACTTCTGGCCACACGGTGCGGCGGCGCGCGCCTACGGGGTGTTCAACGAAACGATCGGCGCGGCGGTGCGCGGCACCTTCATCATCGACCGGGAGGGGCTGCTGCGTTGGCAGGTCGTGAACGCGATCCCCGACCCGCGCGACGTCGCCGAGTACAAGACGGCGCTGGCGGCGCTGTGACCCGGTCGGGCCTGGCGCCCTGATGCCCTGCTACCGGTGCGGGGCCCGGCAAACCGACCCGGTTCGGGGGGCCAGCCCGTGGAAGCGCGGCGTCCATCTCGGGGGCCAGGTGCTCGTCTGCCCGGACTGCCAGCAGGGCCGGGACTGGACCGCCGACCTCGACCGTTGCCCGCAGTGCGGGTCGACGATGCTGGTCCGGGCGCTCGGCCAGACCACGTGCCGGGGCTGCGCCGCGGTCGTCGAGGTGCCGTCCGCGCCGCCCTCCGACGATGCGGCCGGCGGGCCGGCGGCGCTTTCCGACGAGGTCGCGCGGGCGCTGGAACGGGTGCTCCGGGCGCCACCGGCGTGACGGTTGGCCCCGCCGGGGCGCGGTACCGTGGCCGGCCGGGCGCGTAGCTCAGCGGCAGAGCTCTCGCCTTACAAGCGAGCGGCCGTAGGTTCGACTCCTACCGCGCCCACGCATCGGCAGCGGCGCGTCGTGGCCCGGATAGCCTGCTCCGCAATGGGAGACACCGGCGTGGCGCGCGACACCGCTTTGCTGCGCGACATCGTCGCGGTCCTCGACGCGCTCTACGACCCGGCCTGGGCCGAGCCGTGGGATGCGGTGGGCCTGGTCTGCGGGGACCCGGCGGCCGAGGTGTCGAAGGTGCTGTTCGCCGTCGATCCGGTCGGCGCGGTCGTGGAGGAGGCCATCGCGAGTGGCGCCGGCCTGCTCGTCACCCACCATCCGCTGTTCCTCGAGCCGGTCCACACGGTGGCCGCCACCGATGCCCGGGGCCGGCTCGTGCATCGGTTGATCGAGTCCGGGCTCGGGTTGTTCGTGGCCCACACAAACGCCGACGTCGCCCGCCCCGGCGTCTCCGACGCCCTGGCCGGGGCGCTCGGACTCGAGCGGACCGAGCCGTTGCGACCCCTCGCCGAGGGCTCGGACAAGCTCGTCGCATTCGTGCCGCCGGCGGACGTAGACCGAGTCGTCGACGCGCTCACCGCGGCCGGTGCCGGCGGCATCGGGGACTACACCAGGTGCGCGTTCTGGGGTCCCGGTACCGGCACGTTCCGGCCGGGTGCGGCGGCGAACCCCGCGATCGGCCGGCCGGGCCGGGTCGAGAAGGTCGAGGAGGTCCGGGTCGAGATCCCGGTTCCGCGGCACCTGCGCAACCAGGTTCTCGCGGCCCTGCGCGCGGCGCATCCGTACGAGGAGCCGGCGTTCGACGTCTACGAGCCGGCCCGGATGTCCGGGGCTGCCGGTCTCGGTCTCGGTCTCGGTCGGGTCGGGGAGCTCGCGGTGCCCGAGCCGCTCGGCGACTTCGTCCACCGGGTCGCCCGGGCGTTGCCGAGCACCGCCGGCGGGGTCCGCGCGACCGGTGACCGGGCCACCCCGGTGCGCCGGGTGGCCGTGTGCGGTGGTTCCGGCGGTGAACTGGCCGGGGCTGCCGCATCGGCCGGCGCGGACGTGCTCGTCACCGCCGATTTGCGCCACCACATGGCGTCGGACACGGTCGAGGACCGCGGCGTCGGTCTTGTCGACGTCCCGCATTGGGCGAGTGAGTGGCCCTGGCTCGCAGACGCCGCCGCGCGGGTGAGGGCTGAACTGCCGGTCGGGTCTACGGTGGATACCGCCGTGTCGTACCGCCGCACCGACCCGTGGACCATTCACGCCGGTTCCGACCGACCGGCCCGTGCCGATCGACGCGACGAGGAAACGTGAACGCCGACTCCGAGGTCCAACTCAGCCTGCTCGACCTCCAGGCCCTGGACTCCGCGCTCGATCGGCTGGCCCACCGGCGTCGCAACCTGCCCGAGCTCGCCCGGATCGACGAGCTCGACGCACAGCTGAGCGGCATCGACGGCGAGTTGGTGAACGTCGAGACCGACGATCGCGACCTGGGCCGGCAGCAGCTGAAGATCGAAGCCGACATCGACCAGGTGCGCACCCGGGTCACCCGGGATCAGGCCCGGCTCGACAACGGCCAGGTGAGCTCGCCGAAGGAACTCGAGAACCTGCAGTCGGAGCTGGCCTCGTTGGGCCGTCGTCAATCCGATCTCGAGGATCAGGTTCTCGATGTGATGGAGCGCCGGGAGGCGGTGCAGGCCCGGCTCGGCGAGATCCGGCTGGCGCGCGACGGTGTCGTCGCCGAGCAGACTGCCGCGGAGGAACGCCGGGACGCGACGCTCGCCGAGATCGACCACGAGGCCGGGCAGGCCAGCCAGCGCCGCAAGGAGTTGGCCGGCGGGCTCCCGGCGGAACTGACCGCGCTCTACGAGAAGATCCGGGCGTCGGCCGGGGGAGTCGGGGCGGCTGCGCTGCACCGGGGACGTTGCGAAGGCTGCCACCTCCAGCTCAACACGGTGGAGCTCAATGCGCTTCGCGCCGCCGCTCCGGAAGCGGTGTTGCGCTGCGAAGAGTGCCGACGGATCCTCGTTCGCACCGCCGACTCCGGGCTGTAGGAGCGCCCGGCGCCCGTGGTGCGGCTCAGGGTCGAGGCCGACGGCGGCTCCCGTGGCAACCCAGGGCCGGCCGGCTACGGCGCGGTCGTGCGCGACGCCGATACCGGCGAGGTGCTCCGCGAGCTGGCCGGTGCGATCGGGCGGGCGACCAACAACGTCGCGGAATACCGGGGTCTCATCGCCGGCCTGGCCGGGGCCCGGGAGATCGACCCGCACGCCGAGGTGGAGGCGCGGCTCGACTCCAAGCTGGTGGTCGAGCAGATGGCCGGCCGCTGGCGGGTCAAGCACGTGGACATGCGGGCCCTCGCCGCCGAGGCCGCGGGCCTGGTACGTGGTTTTGCCAGCGTGCGCTTCGTCCACGTGCCGCGTGAACAGAACTCTCACGCCGACCGACTGGCCAACGAGGCGATGGACGCGGCCGCACGCGGGGAGACGTGGCGGGTCGGAGACCAGGCGTCTCCCGGGGCCGAGCCGACGTTGCCACAGCCGCCCAACCGGCTCTCCGGCTGGATGGCCGCATCGGCGCCGCCGACCGCGGTCCTGCTCCTCCGCCATGGCGCCACCGCCCACTCCGGACAGATGCGTTTCAGTGGCATCGGTGACATTCCCTTGAGCCCGCTCGGCGAGGAGCAGATCCGCCGAGCGGCTTCCCGGCTGGCCGGTGAGTCCGTCCAGGCGATCGTCAGTTCGCCGTTGCCGAGGGCCCGCGCGTCGGCCGACCTCGTCTCGGGCCTGACCGGGCTGACGGTCAGCCTGGACGACGACGCCCGCGAGACCGATTTCGGCGACTGGGAGGGCCGGACCTTCACCGAGGTGCGCGAGCATTGGCCAGCCGATCTCGAGCGCTGGCTGGCCGATCCGGAGGTCTCGCCGCCGGGTGGGGAGAGTTTCGCCGAGACCGCCCGGCGGGTGGCCCGGGTCCGCGAGCGGCTCGTCGCGGCCTACCCGGGTGGCCGGGTTCTCCTCGTCAGCCATGTGACACCGATCAAAACGCTCGTTCAGCAGGCCCTGGAGGCACCCCCGCGGGCCCTGTTCCGGCTGCACCTCGACGTGGCGTCGCTGACTGTCCTGGACTTGCACGCCGACGGACCGGCCGTCCTCCGGCTGTTCAACGACACCGGGCACCTGGCCGGGTGCTGAGCTCGACACCCGCGGAGGCGCTGTCCGTCGCGGCGCTGCTGGTCACCCTGGTCGCCGCGAGCCGGCGCCCGCGCGGCCTGTCGGAGGCCGTGGTCGCGGTGCCGGCGGCCGGTGTGGTCATCCTCGCCGGCGCGATCTCGGCCGGGCATATCGGGGCAGAGCTGCGCCGCATCGGCCCGGTGATCGGCTTCCTCGTCGCGGTCCTCGTCCTGGCCAGGCTCTGCGACGAGGACGGGCTGTTCACTGCCGCCGGCGCGCTGCTCGCCGCTCGGACCCATGGCCGATCACGGTCGTTGTTGGCGGGTGTGTTCGTTCTCGCTTCGGTCACTACGGCTGTGCTCAGTCTCGACACCACGGTCGTCCTGCTGACTCCCGTCGTCCTGGTCACCGCGGGTCGGGTCCGCATCTCCCCTCGGCCGCCGATGTACGCGTGCGCCCATCTCGCCAACACCGGATCGCTGCTTCTGCCGGTGTCGAACCTCACCAACCTGCTGGTCTACTCGGCGAGCGGGCTGTCCTTCACCCGCTTCGCTCTGCTCATGACGTTGCCGTGGCTGGCCGCGATCGGCGTGGAGTTCCTCGTGTTTCGCCGGTTCTTCGCCACCGACCTGGGGGCGGCTCCGGTGGCGGATGCGCACATCGGCACCGTCCCCGTACCCCGGTTCTGCCTGGCCGTCGTCCTGCTCACCCTCGGCGGTTTCGTTCTGACCTCCGCCGTCGGCGTCAACCCGGCATGGGCGGCGGGCGTCGGGGCCGCGGTGCTCGCCGTGCGGGCTCTCGCGCGACGCCAGGCGACCGTTGCGGACATCGCGGGCGCGGCGTCCATCCCGTTCTGCCTGTTCGTGCTCGCGTTGGGCCTGATCGTGCGGGCGGTGTCGGATGACGGGTTGGGTAGAGCCGTTCGCCATCTTGTTCCCGGCGGAACCGGTCTAGCCGCCCTCCTCGCGATCGCCGGCCTCGGGGCGGCCCTCGCCAACATCGTGAACAACCTGCCGGCCGTGCTGCTCCTGGCCCCGGTGGCAGCACTCGCCGGGCCTGGACCGGTTCTGGCGCTTCTCGTCGGCGTCAACATCGGCCCCAACCTCACCTACATCGGTTCGCTTGCCACGCTGCTATGGCGGCGGGTGCTCGCGGATCACGGCGAGTCGGTGTCCGCGAGCACATTCACCCGGCTCGGGATCCGCACCGTGCCACCCGCCCTGGTTGCTTCCGTCCTGGCGCTCTGGGGTGGGCTGCGGGTGATCGGTAGTTGACCTGGCGGTTCGCCCCAGCGGGTCGGCGGTCGGTCGCGTACGCTGATCGCGGCGGACGAGCCGGCCGGGCGGCCGCGTCGGGGTCGCGAGATCCCGCCGAGGAAAGTCCGGGCTCCACAGGGCAAGGTGGTGGGTAACGCCCACCCGGGGTGACCCGCGGGACAGTGCCACAGAAAGCAAACCGCCGGAGCCAGGTGTTCCGGTAAGGGTGAAAGGGTGGTGTAAGAGACCACCAGCGCCCCGGGTGACCGGGGCGGCTCGGTAAACCCCACCTGGAGCAAGGTCGAAAGGCAGCCGGTTTCGGCCGGCGGCTGCGCAGGCGTTCGAGGGCGGCCCGCCCGAGTCTGCGGGTGGACTGCTGGAGGTTGCCGGCAACGGCAATCGGAGAGAGATGGTCGCCGCCCGGGAGCCGCAAGGCGCCCGGGGCACAGAACCCGGCTTACAGGCCGGCTCGTCCGTCGCCCCGGTAAAACTGAACGCTGGCTCCGATGAGTCAGTCTTGACGGGAGCTACCGACAGACCGGCCCGTTCTGCGGCGGTGTCGGGAGGGTTGATCCGGCATCCAACTCGAGGGCCTCATCGGCCGTGGTTTCCATCAGCGCGCCCAGGTCAGGCCCAGGGCTGGAAAGGATCCCGCGAGGCGCACGAAGCAGCCCTCGGAGCCCGCTCACGCCAGGGAGAGGAACAGCTTTTCCAGCTCGGCGGTCGTCATCTCGGCTCCGGCTGAGTCATCATCCGCCGTGCAGTGCCGCATACTGCTGGCGATGATCTTGAATCCGGCGCGGTCGAGCGCGTGCGAACAGGCCGCCAGCTGGGTCAGCACGGTCCTGCAGTCATCGCCACCCTCGACCATCCGAATGACCCCGCCGAGCTGGCCATGGGCGCGGCGCAGTCGATTGAGCACGTCGCTGAGCGCCTCGTCGTGGACGGACAAGTTCGTCTCCTATTAGCCGTCGCGTGGCCTATGGGCATCGACTCATGCCAACGCGGGTACCCCTCGGCGTATGCCCGGACACCGCGGCCGAGGATGGCCACGAGCCTCCTCCCGGAATACTCAGCGGCGGCCACTGGCTATGGTACCGAAATACCCCCCCTCGTATCGAAGGAGCCATGGATGGTGGTCGAGGTAGACACCGCCGCACTCGCCTTAGCGCATGCGCACGGTCTCCGCGTGGTGGACGTTCGCGAGCCCGCCGAATTCGGGGCCGGCCACGTCCCAGGTGCGGAGAACATCCCGCTGGCCGCGGTGCCGACGCGCTTGTCGGAATTTCCGAGAGACGAACGCGTGTTCGTCGTCTGCGCCTCCGGGGGGCGCAGCTACCAGGCCGCGGAGTTCCTCGTCCAGGCCGGAGTGGATGCGGTCAGCGTTTCCGGTGGCACGACGGCGTGGATGCGGGCGGGTCATCCGGTTGTGGTCGAGCCTTCGGATGACGGAACTGCCGGGGGAGCCCCGCGATGAGTGTGCAGATCGTCCCGTTGGACAGCAAGAACTTGGGCAATCGCTCGTACCTCGCGCACGACGGCGCCCTCGCGGTGGCAGTGGACGTGCCACGGGACGTCGATCGGATGATCGAGCTGGCCGCCGTCCACTCTGTGCGCATCGACCTCGTCGTGGATACCCACGGCCATGGGGACTGGCTTACCGGCGGCCCGGAGCTCGCCCGTCTCGTCGGGGCGCGCTATGCCGCGCCGGCGGAGATCGGCGGCGCTCATCGCGAAACCCTGGTGATGGATGGAACCCGGTTGACCGTCGGGGCGCTCGAGCTTCGGGCGCGCCACTCTCCGGGTCACACGCCGGGTCACATCAGCTACGAGCTCCTTGAGAATGACCAGACGGTCGGGGTGTTCACCGGGGGCTCGATGTTGCATGGCGCGGTGGGCCGCCCGGACCTCAACGGTGCGGAGCACACCGAGGCACTGGCCCATGCCCAGTACGTCAGCGTGCGTACGCTTGCCGAGCAGCTTCCTGCCGAGGCGCACGTGCTGCCGATGCACGGATTCGGGTCGTTCTGCTCGGCTACCCCCACCTCCGGGGACTCCTCCAGGATCGACGACGAGCGGCGGGTCAACCCGGCGCTCACCCAAAGCGAGGGCAGTTTCGTCGCCGAACTGCTCGCCGGGTTGGACGCCTATCCGGCCTATTACGCACGGATGGCTCCGGCGAACGCCGCCGGTCCGGATCCGGTCGACCTCTCCCGACCCCCCGCGGTCGGCCGGGCCGAGATTCACCGGCGGATCTCCGCCGGGGAGTGGGTGGTGGACCTCCGCAACCGGGAGCTCTTCGCGGCCGCCCATCTCGCGGGTACCTACAACTTCGACGGGGCGGAGAACGCGGTCACCTACCTGGGTTGGCTGATGCCCGCCGGGGCCGCGCTCACGCTGCTCGGTGAATCGGTCGAACAGGTCGCGCGCGTGCAGCGGGAGTTGGCCCTGATCGGGGTGGACCGGCCGCGGGGGATGGCTGCCGGGCGGGTCGAGGACTGGGTAGACGGGTCCGAGCTGCGCAGCTACCGGCGAGTCAGGTTCACCGACCTCGCCACGCAGGTCGGTACCCACCCGCGGACTTCGGTGCTCGACGTGCGGAGAACCCTTGAGTGGCGCACGTCGCACCTGGCCGGGGCCACGCACATTCCCCTTCACGAGTTGCCGGGGCGGTTGGACGAGGTGCCTGACGGGGAACTGTGGGTGCACTGCGGCAGCGGTTTTCGGGCGTCGATCGCCGCGTCGATCCTCGACCGGACCGGGCGGCACACGGTCGTGGCGGTTGACGACGACTTTGCCAACGCCGAGCCGGCCGGTTGCCGGATCGTTCGCCCGCAGTCGGTGCCGGTCGCCTGATGAGACTCTTCGGCAAACTGCGTCGAAGCGGAGCTGCCTCGATCGGCCCGCACGAGGCGAAGCGGCTGCTCGCCCAAGGGGCGGTCCTTCTCGACGTTCGTGAACCTGCCGAATGGGCCGCCGGACATGCGCCTGAAGCTGTGCACGTTCCGCTGGGTCAGCTCCTCGCCGGGAAGGCTGCGGTTCCCGCGGACCGTCGGGTGGTTACCGTCTGCCGGAGCGGGGCACGTTCGAGCCGAGCCGCGAAGTACCTCTCCGGGCAGGCCGTGCACGTGGTGAACCTGCGCGGCGGTATGACGGCCTGGGCTGCCGCCGGCCTTCCGGTGGTCGACGGCAAAGGTCGGTCCGGAACCATCGCATGATCGCGCTTGCGATCGCGTTCGGACTGGCCATCGGCGTGGCCCTGGGCGCCCTCGGGGGCGGCGGCTCGATCCTCACGGTTCCGGCACTGGTTTACGCCCTCGGCCAGTCTGCACGCGCCGCCACCGCCGGCAGCCTCGTCATTGTGGGCATCGCAGCCATCGCGGGGACAGCGGGACATGCCCGCGCCGGCCGGGTCCGCTGGCGGGCCGGCACCGGATTCGGCGTCGCGGGCGTAGCTGCCAGCTTCGCCGGCGCGTGGGCCAACCGAGCCGTGAACCCCAACGTGCTGCTGCTCGCGTTCGCCGGTCTCATGCTCGTCGCGGCCGCGGGCATGCTGCGCCGTTCGGGTCGGGCAAGCTCGCCCGCGGCGGTAGCAGGTGCCGAGCCGGGCGCGGCCGGTCCGACAGGTCGGGTTCCGGTGCGTGCGGACGGCGGAGTTCGCCAGGACCGCCGGACGCACGCCCGGCCCAGTACGGCCGCAACAATCGCAAGGGTCGTGGGGGCGGGCCTGGTGGTCGGGTTCCTCACCGGCTTTTTCGGCGTGGGGGGCGGCTTCGTCATCGTGCCCGGTCTGATCTTCTCGTTGGGCTACCGGATGCCAGAGGCGGTCGCCACCTCGTTGCTCGTGATCGCGATCAATTCGGCAGCCGCGCTACTTGCCCGGGTCGGCCATGTCACCTTCAACTGGGCGGTGATCGTGCCGTTCACCCTCGCCGCCGTCGCCGGTTCGGTTGGCGGGAAGCGGATCTCCGAATGGCTGTCCGCCACCATGCTCACGCGTGCGTTCGTCGGGTTGCTGCTCGCGGTGGCCGGTTACGTGGCGGCCCGGAGCATCGCCGGGCTCGCCTGACCGTCTACTCGGTCCGGCCCACGGTGCCGCTGTGGTCGGCTGCCGAGGGGTCACCAAATAGTCTGGCTTCCGTCGGACGGGCAGTTCGGCCGGCGCGAGCGTGGCCCCGGTGGGCCCGGAACGGAACGTCCATCCACGAATCGCGAGCACCGGACCGGCAGGAAGCATCGGCACGCGCCGAGTGGCGTCTGCGAGCTGTTCCCGCTTCCCGACGTCGCTTAGTCGGCTTTGCTGCGCTGCTCCGCCAGCTGTCCGCGCTATGGGGGCGAAGACGTGCCTTGAAACGTGCCGGTGACGTGCATGCAGCACTTCCGCCGGTGTTGCGCGAGGCGGTGGCGGTCGGGGTGTCGCGGGCTAATGAATGCAGCGCCTGCAGCTACGCCCATCACCGGTTCGCGCTGAACGCTGGCTTAACTCCAGCCCAGCTGGCGCAACTTGAGGGACTGGATGGCGAGGAGCTGGACGAGGATCTGTGGGTGGCCGTGGCCTGGGCCCGGCGGCAGGCTGTCACCGGCTTCTCCGCTCCTGAGGCGGATGAGCTCGATGCAGCCCTTGCCGCGCGGTACGACCTACCGACTCGGCACGCCGTGGAGCTACTGGCTCGGCGCGTGTCGGTGATCAACGCGGCAGGTAACGCGGTGGCCGCCCTGAGCAGCCGGGCACGTGGCCGGCCGGTCCCCGGCAGTCGCGTGCTCGACGAGCTCGCGATCACGCTTCTGCTGGTCTCCTGCGCCCCCCTACTCGCGGCATGCACGCTGGGCCGGCGGCTTGCGGCCGCTGGCCCATTTCGTCGCTGACGGCGTCGCGGACGGTGAGCGGATGGCGTCAATGCGCTGGATGACCCCGCCGAGGCGCTCGCGATGCTCGGTCACGGTGAACCCGCTGGCGGCGAGGGGGCGTCGGGTGAAGTGTTCACCGCAGGTCGGCGCGGTCACTGATTCGAGCAACGCCTGAGCCATGCGGAGCGGCCGCCAGCGCGCGGCCACGTGCTCGACCATGAGCAGCCTCCCGCCGGGCCGCAGAACGCGGTGGACTTCCCGGAGCAGAACTCCCGGGTCATTGACTTCGCAGAACGTGAACGTGGAGAGGACTCGTGTCGAACGAGGCATCCGAAAACGGCAGCCGGGTCATGTCGGTCCGGACCGGTACCGCCGTCCCTGATCGGTGGGAACGCGCTCGGGCGTACCGGAGCCGATCGAGGTCCCGGCCGTTTGCGCCGCGCCGCTGCTATTGCCCGGCGAATCCGCGCAGCTTCACGACCCCATCATGGCGGAGCAGCCCCTCCTGGCTGAGCCGGGTAGGAGATCGCGACGAACGGCCACCCGCTCTCGGCACCCCCGGATCGGCGTCTCCGCGAACGCTGATCCGTCCGGCCAGACCGGAAGGGCGGGCCGGACACCCGGTATGGGGCGGCCCTTTCGGTTAGGGAATCACCCTCGACCCCGGGCTGCCGCCGCGGCGAGCACAGGGGCGCAAATGCATCCGCGTGGCAGCTGGCCGGCCAGTGTGGCCGCGCAGTAACGGGTGGCGATGTGATCATGCTTTTCAAGCTCGTGCCCGCACGGGCAGCACGTCTGCGTCGCAGTTTCGAGGTGCGCCGTGGACGGGCTCACCGGGTCACCGGTCCCGCCCGCGTGCACCAGCGCCGCCAGGTCGATGACGCCAACGTGGTCCGCCGCCCGCACGTGGAACACGATGCGGACAGCAGTCGTTTGGCGGGGGACCAGTAGACAAAGGAGTCAGCCTGTATCGGTTCTTTGCAGTAGGCGCAGGGCACCCGGGCCACGACTTCGGCTTCCGGATCCGGTCGATCGGCCGAACGCAATACGGTCGCAGTGGTGACGGCGCTCGCCACGGATTGCCTCATCGGTCTCGCCGCCTTCGGCTAGATGATACGGCGGCGAGGGAGCACATGGTCCGGACCGGTCCAGGCACGCTGTAGTTGAGTCTTGCACGAAACGGCAACAAAAGAAATCCGTTCGCGGGGTGCGTCGATCCTTGGGGCACCGCAGCCGGTCACTGTCCGCCGATCGATCCGCTGAACGCGGTCCCGAACCTAATTTAGGCGCCGGCCCTCCCCTCCCGCATCCTCAGCGAAGGAACCGCCGGATCCAGCGCGAGCTAATCCCAACGCCGGCGATGTCGCCGCCGAATTCTCCGCAACGCCGAATGGCGATGGTCATCCGTTCGCCGATCAGGCATGCTTTCGGGGTCGCTCCGGTCCGGACCCCCGGCCGTGCCCGACGCCCGTCTTGGCTGAAGGGACGCCTATGTCCGGGTCGGCACCGCTGAGAACTGCGCTGGCTGTCCCGGACCGCCGGGACGGCCCCGGGGCCCCGTGGGGGATCAGGGCCTGCCGCCCCGCGCTGACCCATTTCGACGATCGGCAGGGCGAGCCGGTCATCGACTGGAGGCGCACCGGAACCGCGCCGGGTCGCAGATGCGCGAGTCCCCAGCAGAAGTGCGGAGGGTGTAGGTCTTGACAGTCGTGAGCTCCGGGGTGGTGAACATCAACGGTCCCGGCACCTACCTGCACTGGAGCATCTTCACCATTTCCGAGGCCAACCTCGCGGTCATCGTCGGGATGCTGCTGATCTTCTTCATCGCGCTGTTGCTGCCTTTTCCAGGCAGTGGGCCAGCGGCCACCGAGGCGCTGCTCCCAGCCGAACCGGTGGCAGAGGTGTCGACGTCACCGGTCGCGACCGGGCGATCTTGGACCGGCCGGGTTCGTGCCGCGGGCCTGCGCTGGTTACCCCCGGAGCGACTGCTTCCCGAGGCCCAGCCCAGCTACGTCGCCTCGTGGATCTACGTGTTCGGGGTGGCGAGTCTGGCCGCACTGGGCGTGGCGATCGCCTCGGGCTTCGCGATCGCGCTCGGGGGTGTGGATTGGTGGCACACCAATCCGCTGGGGCATTTCTTCAATAGCTGCCACCTGTGGAGCGTGGAACTGTTCTTTGCCTTCATGGTGATTCATTTGTGGGCCAAATTCTTCATGGCCGCCTGGCGGGGTGGCCGTGCGCGGACCTGGATCACCGGGGTGCTGGCGTTCCTCGCCTCGATCGGGGAGGCTTTCACCGGCTACCTTTCCCAGACCAACTTCGACTCGCAGTGGATCGCCGTCAACGGCAAAGACGCGTTCAACGCGACTGGCATCGGCGGCTTCTTCAACGTGTTGAGCTCCGGACAGATGCTGCTCTGGCATGTGGTTCTGCTGCCGCTGGTGCTGGTTGCCGTGGTCGGGATCCACGTGCTGTTCGTCCGTTACCGGGGCGTGGTGCACCCCTTCCCGGCCCGCGGCGGTCGGGACCCGATCGGCAGGTTGCTGGTCGAGGATGGCGGCGGGGCCCAGCCACCCGGGGGACAGCCGCGCCGGGGGTCGGCTAGAGCCGCCGATGCCGCCGAGTGGCGCGGACCGAAGCGCCGGTACGACCTGGTCAGGGAAGCCGCCGCGGCCACCGCGGTCGTGCTGGCCGCCACGGTGGCGCTGGCGGGGTTGCTGTCATCTCCGGATGTCGCGCCGGTCACGATCCGCACTTGGGCAACCGCGGACCCCGGGGATTTCCTCGCCACCGTGGCTGCCGAGCTTGCCGGCACCTCGGAGACTGCCACGTATGGACCGCCCTACAACCACGGCAGTGCATTCGTGCAGCGGATCGGCGTGTCCTGGCAGAGCCTTGCCGGGGTGCGGGAACGGATCGATCCGGCGCAAGCATTCGTGCTCGGCCCGCTGGCGGCCGCGGCCGGGGAGAACCCGGCCCTGGTCGACGCGCTGACGGCGTACCGGTCAGCACCGACCGCCCAGCGCACGGCCTGGCTGAGCAGCTACTCGACCGCCCTGGCCAAGGCGAGCGTTGTGTCCGGTCAGGTAACGGTGCCCGGCAGCGGCTTCGGGCCGATCGCCACGATGATCTCCGCCGAGCTCACGCTGGCCCAGGCGGGTGGCCTGGATGCCAGCCTTCTGGCCAAGCAACCGTTTTACGGCACGAACCTCACCAAACCGCTGCTCTTCCTCGAAGACGGAACGTATTTCGGGGCGCGTGCGGAGGCCGAGCATCTGCAAGGCAACCAGTGGGGGGTGATGAACGAGACCGGGAGTTATCCCGGCCAGCCCTGGCTCTGGCTCTATCAACTCTGGTACCACCTGCCCGGCTTCCGAACCTCCACCAACGTGGACCTGATCGCCGTCTACCTGATCGGCCTCGCTACCCTGCTCCTCCTCCTCGTCCCGTTCGTTCCCGGGCTGCGGTCGCTACCGCGCTGGCTGCGGGTCTACCGCCTGATCTGGCGCCCGTACTACCGGGAGGCTGAGGGTCGGACAGGCACCGCTTCCGGGAGTTCCCCCCCGGGCCGGAACTCCCCGGAGTCCAGCGGCACCGACGCCAACGGTCGAGCGGGCGCCGACTGAGGCATCGGCAAATCCCCCCCGATGCGTCACTCGAGCGCTGAATCGAGCCTGGCGCCAACGCGGCTATCGATAACCTGTATGCGGCTTGCGCCGGCCGCCGTCCGGCCGCAGCCGGGCTGTGCTCCGGAGATCTCAACCAGGCGCGAGCTCCCGAGTGCAAAAGGCGCAGGCGGTTGCGGCCACCGGCACGGAGGACAGGCAGTGCGGGCAGTCCTGCACCGGCCGAGGCTCTTCGGTGGTTGGTTTGAACCGCTGGAGAAGTCGGCTGAACGGCATGACTACGAAGAAGTAGATGACCGCAGCCAGGATCACGAATGCGATCAACGCGTTCAGGAAGTCGCCGTAGACGAACCTGGACTTGTTGACGGTGAAACTCAGCTTGCTGAAATCCGCCTTCCCGCCGATCGCCGCGAGCAGGGGAGTGATGAAGTCCTTGGTGAGGGACACCACTAGCGCGCCGAACGCCGTTCCGATGACGACCGCCACGGCGAGATCGACGAGGTTGCCACGCAGCAGGAACTTCTTGAATCCACCCACGGTTGCTCCTTTCCCGGATGCATCAGGGGATGAGACTCGTCCCGAGCCCAGGCCGCAGTTGCGGCCGCCTCGCTTGGCCCGGAACGCGGGACCGATCATCGTCCAACGTCGGCCGAGCCGTCCAGACGCAGCCTGACGCCTCGCCGGGAGGGGGAGGCGGCGCGGCCGGGCGGTTCCGCAGCGGTTACGGCCGGTGCGGCCTCGCACGGCGTCGGGGCCCGGCCGCCGCGATCGTGAGCGCCCCGCAGCAGACGAGACCGGCCGCGATCCCGAGGGCCTCGCCCGGCGCCACCGGGGGACCGGTGAAAGGCAGCGTGGCGCGCTCGCCGAGCGCGGAGCTCGCAGGGGTGGACCGGTTACCGGGAACCGTGACGGCGGGGGTGCTCCGGGTGACCTTCTCGCCCAGCACGGCGACCACCGATGTGATCACAGTGTTCGACGACGTCGTCGGCGTTTGCGTGGACGACACGAGACCGGCGTTCGGGATGTTGAACGCCGGCAGCCCGCCGTCCGCATTTGCCTTCGGCCTGATCACGGTCACCGCGAAGGTCAAACGGGGGCTTGCCGGGCCCTGCTCGAGGTTTCCCACCCGCCAGCTGATCAATCCGCTCGAGGCCACGTAGCTCGCGGTGCATGGCGAGACACAGCTGGCCGAGTCGGGTACGTAGCTGGTGTGCGCGGGCGCCCGGTCCGTGACCAGGACATCCGTCTGAGCCCGCGTGCCGCGCGCGGAGGCGACGAGGGTGTAGGTCAGTCGGTCCCCGTAACCCGCAACCGTGGAGTCGACCGACTTGTCGAGGACCAGTGAGGCGTCCGCGCTCGTGCAGGTGCTGTCGAAGGTCCCGGTCAAGGGGCTGAAGTTCGGTGCGCTGACCGAGATCTGCTGCCCAGTGGTAGCCCGGTACGCGTACGCGTCGCCGGTGCTCCGCGCAGTCCGCCCCGGCACGGTGAACTGATGCTTGCCGTCGGGCGCCGTCACGGTGAACCGCACGGGCTGACCGCCGGTGTTCCACAGGGTGGCGTCGAGCCCGGTGGCGCAGCTTTCGGACACGGCTGCCCGCGGGTCGGCCGGAGGCGTCCCACCGCAGATCACGTAGTTGTTCAGCGCCGCCGGTGTGCGCCGGGCGCCGGCCGCGGGAGGTTCGAGGTTGCTCATCGGGTTGCCGATCGAGCCGGGGTAGGCGTTGTATCCGCCGCCGCCATCCACGTAGGCGCGCTCGATCGGGTGCCCGCTTTTCGCGGTGACGTCGATGTGCGTGTCGTCAGAGTGGACGACGACCGTCACGTCGGCGTTGTCCAGAGTGCGCGCACCGTTCGCGAGCAGCGCGTCGCCGGGCGGGCAGCTCTGGATGCCGCCGGTGTAGAGCGCGGCCCGCGCGTCGTCCGGGTACACGTTGGAGCGGCCGCCGGCTAGGGCCGGTCCGGACAGGGCGAACACCCCTAGCAGGGAGGCGGAGATGACCAGCGCCCCGACCGCAGCGCACGTTGAGCGTGGACGAGCCATGGTGAGCCTCTCCGCGAGCCCGGCTGCGCTGAGTTTAGCCCGCGAGCACCCGATCGGGCCGCTTCCGCGAGGCTTCTCGCCGGCCGGCGCGCCCCAGCGGAAGGGGGCGGCGTGGCCGGCTTCACGTGGCGGCCTCGCGAGCCGACAATAGGTCGGTGACCAGTTTTGCCGAGGTTCTCGAGAGCGCCCAGTCGGGCGACGCAGGGGCCTTCGGGGTGCTCTGGCGGGAGACCCAGCCGATCCTGCTCCGTTACCTTCGCACCCTCACCACCGAGGGCGAGGACGTCGCCTCGGAAACCTGGCTCCAGGTTGTCCGGGGGCTGTCCCGGTTCCGCGGCGGAGAGGCCGCATTCCGAGCCTGGGTGTGCACGATCGGCCGATGCCGGGCCGTGGACGCGATGCGTGCCGGCAGCCGCCGCCCGGAAATCCCGGTAAGCGAGCTTCCGGAGCCCCTGACTGGGGCGACCGCACCGGACGCCGCCGCCGAGGCGATGGAGCACTGGTCCACAGATCGGGCGATCCAGCTGATCGCGAGTCTTCCCAGCGAGCAGGCCGAAGCGGTCATGCTCCGTGTCGTCGCCGGGCTCGACGTCGCGTCAGTCGCGAAGATCACCGGGCGCAGCGCCGGGGCGGTCCGGGTCGCTGCCCATCGCGGCCTGCGCCGGTTGGCGGCCCAGCTCGAGCCGGCGTCGGCTGTAACGCTGTGAGCGCCTCCAACGGTTATCCGGGTGAGATGAACAATCCACCCGATGAGCCGCTCCCCGGGCAGCCGACTCCGGACTCCGCTCCGCTCCGTGACCTGCTCGCCGCTGCCCGCGGCGCGGGGACCGCGGCCGAGCTCGCCGGCGCCGAAGCCGCGATCGCGATGTTCGCGGCGCACCGCCCGGGCAGCAGTCGACCGCAAAGGATGCGCCGCATGATCTCGTCCCTGACCGCCTCATTGGCCGGCAAGCTGGCCCTCACCGGGGTGGCGGCCGCGGCTGCCACCGGTGGCCTCGCCGCCGCTGGCTTTGCCGGCGTGCTCCCGGCGTCCCTCCAGACCGTCGCGCACGACACGCTCGGCGCTCCGGCGCCCACCGCGACGCACCCGGGTCATGCCGCCCATGGCGCCAAGCCCACCGGGGACCTCGCTTCGGCGCAGCCCCAGCCGTCCGTGACGGCGAGTCCGGTTGGACCGGACGCGACCGGGCCCGCAGCGTTCGGGCTGTGCACGGCCTACACCGCGGGCGGGTTGTCGACTCACTCAATCGCGTACCGGAATCTTGCGTCGGCGGCCGGCGGCGCCTCGGGCCTTCAGGCCTACTGCACCGCGGTGATCGCCAAGCACGCGGCCAGCCAGCCCTCGGACGCCGGGAAGCCCTCGGACGCCGGGAAGCCGTCGACTGCCGGGAAGCCCTCGGACGCCGGGAAGCCGTCGACTGCCGGGTCCAACCCCTCAGGGCACTGATCGGAAGCTAGCCGAACAGCTAATCCGTGGTGGGGGTCGTTTCCTGCCGGCGCCGGATGGCGCCGAGGGAGACGGCCCCCACCACGATTGCGGTCAAGCTGAGCAACGCCCAGGCCCCCCGCGAGCTACCCCCCGTCGCCAGGCGGCGGACCAGCACGAATCCGGTGTCCCCGGTGAACGTCGCGGTCCATTGGCCGGGCGAAGTCGAGCCGGTCTGTGGGCCGATCCCGGCGACCCCGACCCGGTAGAGCGCGTCGGCAGCCGTGGCGTCGGGATCGCTGACGGTAAGCGTGATCGGCTCGTGCGCGTTCCTGCTGGCCCCGTCCGGCTCCACCCACCCGACCGCGTACCCGTCGACGAACCGTTCGGATACCGGCAGCAGGCCGTCCATGACCGCCGGATCGGCCGCGGAGAGGGTGAGCGTGGTCCCTGCCGGGAGGGCGCCGGCCGGAATGCGCAGGCTGAGACGACCGTTGTCGGCCACCGCATGACTGGCCGTCGAGGTCAGCCGAAAGGTCGCGATGGCTACGGAGAAGCTGCCGAGCGGCACCTCGGGCGCGGACAGCAACCCCGGGGTGCCTAGTGACGGCAGCGAGACCGGCCCCAGCGCCGTCGGTGACGGGCCAGGCGAACGGGACCGTCGCCGCGGCCCGCTCGCGGACGGTGACGGAGACGCGTCCCCGGTCGCGGTGGGAGATCGGTCCGCGAACGGCGCCGGCGTGCTCGATGCCGTCGCAGGTGCGGTTGGGGTCGGTGAGGTACCGATCGGTGTCGTCACCTGGGCGCTGTTGTCCGGCGGCCCCGGGTCGGTCGTCGATCCGCTCGGGTCCGTCACGGTTGCGGAGCTGGTGGCGTTCGTGCCCGGGACCGCAGTCTGCGCGACGCCTACGTTGAGGATGACCGAGCTCTGCGCTCCCGCAGCGAGGCCTGGGAGCGTGCATTCGACGGTGTTGGGGCTCTGCGCGGTGCACTGCCAGAGGTCACTGGAGGAGTAGCTGAGGAAGCTCAGGCTCGGATCGAGGGTGACGTCGAGCCGGACCGCGCTGACGGCCGAGTAGGCCGGGTCATTGGTGACGGTCACCGTGTAGGAATCGGTGCCTCCCGGTTCGAAGACAGCCGGGCCACCAATCGCCACGTCCAGATCCGCTTGGGCGGCGGCCGCTCGCGCTACCGGCGTCACGAGCAAAATCGTGATCACCGGTATCGCCAGTGTGGTCGCCGTCAGCAGACTGCGGATACGAGCGCTCACGACGATCCAGGTTACCGGCCGGTCCAGTGCCGGGTGGGGTGGTCTAGCGTCGAGGCACTGCATTCCGCGGCTGGCGGAGCGGGCTTCGCTCGATGTTGACCACGCGCGGGACCAGGCGGACGAGAGCGAGCGATGTGGATGAGCGAGCGACGCGGATGAAGGGACCTCGCTGATGACCGAGGCCATGCCGACCCGGGTGGCCCTGGTGACGGGCTCGTCGGCAGGGATCGGGGCTGCGATCGCGCGCCGCCTCGGTAGTTCGGACTGGACCGTCGTCGTCAACTCCCATCGTTCGGTCGAGGCGGGTCGGTCCCTCGCCGCCGAACTTCCGTCGGCCACCTACATCCAGGCCGACGTCGCCGACGCCGCCGAGGCGGAGCGGCTGATCGCCGAGACCGTTGTGCGCTACGGGCGACTCGATCTCCTCGTCAATAACGCCGGCGCCACGCGGGTGATACCGCATGGCGATCTCGGTGCCGCGACGCCGGAGGTGTGGCGGGAGCTCTACGCCGTCAACGTCATCGGCCCATGGCAACTCATCGTCGCCGCGGTTCCCCATCTCCGCGAGCATGGCGACGGCTGCGTGATCAACATTTCGTCGATCGCCGGTGTGCGACCGCTCGGCAGTTCGATCCCCTACGCGGTGAGCAAGGCCGCGCTCAACCACCTCACCCGGCTGCTCGCGGCCACTCTCGGACCGGAGATCCGGGTCAACGCGGTTGCCCCCGGCTTGGTCGACACGGACTGGACGGCGGACTGGGACGAGGTCCGCGAGATGGTCCGCGCTACCACCCCAGCCCGCCGCTCGGGCCTCCCGGACGACGTCGCCGGGGTGGTCGAGGCGCTGGTCCGGGCCCGGTACACGACCGGTGAGATTTGGCTGGTCGACGGCGGGCTGCATCTGCGCTGAGCACCTTTCAGGTTTCGTTCAGCAGCAGGGGGTTGGTTGTGGGGGCAGGGCGCGCTGGGCACCACCCGATCCGGTGACCGGCGCCAATCCCCCCGTTCGGCGTCCATGCCCGGCGCGCCCTGTCCAATCCGCGGACGGAGTCAGGGCGCGGACCCCGCCTTGGTGATCCGCAGCAGGGCCCGCTGCACGGCCATGCAGCGATCCTGGACGTAGAGCAGCCCGGCGTCCGCAGCGATCCGGCCGGCTTCGGCAGAGCGCAGATGCAGTTGCAGCCAGACGGCTTTGGCGCCGATGGCGACCGCGTCCCGGACGATTGCCGGCGCTTCGTCGGCGGGGCGGAACACCTCGACGACCTGCACTGGAACGGGGATGTCTGCCAGCGATCGGTAGGCCGGCTCACCGAGGATCCGTTCCGCGGTCGGATGCACCGGGATCACGCGATAACCGACCGCCTGCAGGGCGGCTGGGATCGCATGCGCGGCCTTGCTCGGGTTCGTGGACAGACCGACGACGGCAATCGTGTCGTAATCGGTGAGGATGCGCCGCTCGGTCTCGAGGTCGTTCACCCGACGATGGTGCCACGTACCCTGATCAGCACCATGACCGGCGCCGAGCACGACGCAACGGCCGAGCCCGAGCCGCTCGGTGGCGACCCAGCGTGCTGGGCGAACCGCGTCTGCCCATCGTGTGGACGGTTCGCGGAGGGCGACGTTCCCGAACGATGCTCGAGCTGTGGCACGGCCTTCGCGGGATGAGGACGCGCTAACCGGGCGGTGGCCGCCACAACGTGTAGCCGAAGGTGAGGCAGCCGCCGGCCGCCGCCAGCGCGATGGCGCCGGGCCCGGCGAAACCCTGACCGGCGAAGAGCAGACCCACGACGATGCACCCGATCGAGGCGAAGAACAACAGGATGGAAAACAGCCGCCGGCGAGCCTGGCGGCTCACCGGCGGCTGTGGACATGCACCGAGTGGATCAGCCCTTCTTGGCGGCGGGCTTCCGCGCCGGGGCCCTGCGAGCTGTCGTCTTGCGTACGGTCGTGGTGCGGGCGGCCGTGGTCTTCTTGGCCGCGGTCTTCCTCGCTGCCGGCCGCTTCGCCGCGGGCCGCTTCGCTGTGGTCTTGCGGGCAGCGGTGGTCTTCTTGGCTGCGGTCTTCTTCGCCGCCGGCCGCTTCGCTGTGGTCTTGCGGGCAGCGGTCTTCTTCGCTGTGGTCTTGCGGGCAGCGGTGGTCTTCTTGGCTGCGGTCTTCTTGGCCGCGGGCCGCTTCGCTGTGGTCTTGCGGGCAGCGGTGGTCTTCTTCGCCGCGGGCCGCTTCGCTGTGGTCTTGCGGGCAGCGGTGGTCTTCTTCGCCGCCGGCCGCTTTGCAGTGGTCTTCGTCGCCTTCTTAGCTACAGCTTTTGCCGGCACGCTGCCTCCTTGGCCGCCTTGGAGTCCGACGCCGCGCCGGACCTTTTGCGCGGACTGTCGCATCATCAGCGCCCTACCGCTAGTACCGAAGGCCGTGTCGGCGGGAAATTTTCTGACCACCGTTGCGGCGTGTCCGGCGAATGCACATTCCACATCGCGTGACGGCCGTCGGATTTCCCTTGTGGAGTAAGCGTTATAGCCCATGCTCGAGCTGTCGCAACAGACTTCATTCGCGTGGATTGCGGAACAGAAAACTTCGCCGATTGCGAGTGACTAATGACCGCCGAGCTGTTTGCTGGCAGCGCCGAACAGCAACGGGATCCCGGACGGACTCGGCGACGGAGACGACGAACCGGACGGTGTCGTCGATGGTTTCGTCGATGGTTTCGTCGAGGGGGAGGGGGAGGGCTTGCCCGACGGGGACGGCGACGGCGACGTCTTGGGTCGGGTCGACGGCGACGGACTCGACTGGCTGTTCGGCGACGGCGTTGGTGTCGGAGCGAGCAGGTCGAGATGCGTTGTCCGGTCGAGGATGATCGCGTGGCTGTCGGCCCGGACGCTGTTCTGCAGCGCTGCCACCAGCGCCTGTACCTGACTCAGGAGCTCGGCCGCGCCCTGCGGCTGGTCGGCGACGAGAACGCTCTGCTCCGCCTGGAGCACCTCGAGCGCTTGCGCGGCTGCCGCGGGGTCGTGGGGTGCGGCCGCGAGCAGTGGCTGAAGAGAGACGCTGACCTGGTTGGCGGCCGCGATAATTGCGGCCGCGCCCTCGCGGTCAGCGATCGCCTGGGCGAACGCGTCGAACGAGGCGACTAGTTGCTGGTTGGTCACCGGCGCCGACTGGTGGTTGGTCGCCGGCAGCGGGATCAGGCCGATCGCGATGGCGGCGGCGGCGGCAGCGGCCGTGGTCAAGGGGGCCATCGTGAGTAGGCGACGCGGGCGCCCCGATGTCGCAACCGGCCGGACGGGCTCGGCGGCCAGCGACGGGGACAGCGACGGGAACGGGCCGGCGGCGCCGAGGTGGCCGAGCGCGCGCCGGCTGAAGTCGGCGACCTCGGCACGATCCGCGGCGACGATGTCCGCCGCGATGTCGGGGTGGTCGTCGTCGACGGCGGCTGCCGCGACGGTGAGATCGGAGCACAGCGCGAGCCGCAGCTGCCGGACGTCGCGGACGAACTCGTCGAGGTCGGCCGCCGATGGTCGGTCCCCCGGATACACCGAGTCTGAGCGGGCAGGGGAGACCGTGCGGCGATGCCACATGGTCACCTCCTACCTCGCTCGCCGGGCGCACTGCAGGTCCGACCCAGCTCCCATCCGGCTCACCGTCCATCTTCGCCGTGGACCGGCGACTTCCTGCCTGTCATCCGGCCGGGTCCGGGCCGCCCGATCGACGGGGGCACGGTGGGTGATCTGCGACGATGCGGGCCGGCGGCGCAGCGACCAGCGGGAGGGACCATGTCGACCGAGCCCGGGTCGAGCGGCGCCATGCGGATCGGTGTCCTCGGCGGCACCGGACCGCAGGGCCGGGGGCTGGCGTTGCGCTTGGCCGTCGCCGGTCATCGGATCGCCATCGGTTCGCGGGATGGCGAACGGGCCGCGTCCTGCGCCGCCGAGCTCGCCGCGGTCCGTCCCGGACTCGACGTGACCGGTCTCGGGAACGCCGGCGCGGCCGAGCACTCCGAGCTCGTCATCGTCGCCGTGCCTTGGGCGGGTCATGCGGAGCTTCTGACCGGGCTCGGTTCCGAGCTGGCCGGCAAGATCGTGGTCGACTGCGTCAACCCGCTCGGCTTCGACGAGCGGGGCGCGCACCGGCTCGAGGTGGCCGAGGGCAGCGCGGCCGAACAGGCGGCCGCCCTGCTGCCGGGCAGCCGGGTGGTCGCCGCCTTTCACCACGTGTCCGCCGTGCTGCTCCTGGACCCGGCGCTGGCCGACGTGGACACGGACGTGCTCGTCCTCGGCGACGACCGCGACGCCACCGACGCGGTGCAGGCCCTCGCCGCGCAGATCCCGGGCATCCGCGGGGTCTATGGCGGCCGGCTGCGCAACGCCGGCCAGGTGGAGACCCTCACCGCGAACCTGATCGAGGTCAACCGTCGCTACAAGACGCATGCCGGGATCCGGGTCACGGGTCTGTGACCCGATCCGTCGACGACCTCGGCCGGGCGGTGCAGCTGCCCGCGCAGGTCGAGCGGATCGTCTCCCTCGTCCCGTCGCTCACCGAATCCGTGGCCGCCACCGCGGCGCACCTGCTCGTCGGCGCCACCGACTACTGCACGCACCCGGCCGGCTTGGCGGCCCGGCGGATTGGCGGGACGAAGAACCCGGACGTGGCGGCGGTCGTCGCCCTGCGGCCCGACCTGGTCCTCGCGAACGAGGAGGAGAACCGCGAGACCGACCTGGCACAGCTCCGGTCGGCCGGCCTGCCGGTCTGGGTGACCGCGCCGCGGACCGTGCCGGAGGCGCTGGCGTCGCTGCGCCGGATGCTGTCCGCCTGCGGCCTGGCGGAGCCGGCTTGGCTGCGGAGCGCCGTAACCGTCTGGCAGGGACCGCCGCCGGTCCCGAACCGCCGCGCGTTCGTTCCGATCTGGCGCCGGCCCTGGATGTCCCTCGGCCACGGCACGTTCGCGGGAGACCTGTTGGGGCGATTGGGCGTTCTCAATATTCATAACGACAATCCGCTCCGCTACCCCCGGGTGAGCCTGGGGGAGCTGCGGGGCCGGCCGCTCGACCTCGTCGTGTTGCCCGACGAGCCCTACCGGTTCACGGCCGCGGATCTCGACGCGTTCGTCGGCTGGCCGGTGCGGATCGCGTTCGTATCCGGCCGGCATCTCACCTGGTACGGGCCCTCACTGGTGGAGGCCCGGGAGGTGCTCGCCGGCCAGCTGGCGCGGGCGGCGCCGGCGCCGGTTCAGGTGTAGCCGTGCTCCGGGCCTGGATACTGCCCGGAGCGCACGTCCTGTGCATAGGCCCGCGCGGCGGCGTCCAGGATCCCGCGCACGTCGGCGTAACGCCGGACGAACTTCGGCGCCCCGGCGGTCAGCCCGGCCATGTCCTGCCAGACGAGGACCTGCGCGTCGCAGTCCGGACCGGCGCCGATCCCGATGGTCGGGATGGCGAGCGATTCGGTGACCCGGGTGGCGAGCTCGGCGGGCACGACCTCGAGGACGACGGCGAACGCGCCGGCCGCCTGGAGGGATTTGGCGTCGGCCATCAGCCGCTCGCCGTCCTCGCCGCGGCCCTGGACCCGGTAGCCGCCGAAGACGTTGACGCTCTGCGGCGTGAGGCCCAGGTGCGCCATGACCGGCACGCCGGCCCCGACCAGGGCCTCGACCTGCGGGAGCACCCGGGCGCCGCCCTCGAGCTTGACCGCCTGCGCGCCGCCCTCCTTGAGGAACCGGGCGGCGGTCTCGAGCGCCTGCTCGGGGGAGCCCTGGTAGGACCCGAACGGCAGGTCGGCGACGACCATCGCCCGGCGGGTTCCGCGCGCGACGGCGGCGACCAGCGGGACGAGCTCCTCGACCCGGACCGGAAGGGTGGTCGTGTGCCCGTAGACGACGTTGGCCGCGCTGTCGCCGACGAGCAGGACGGGGATGCCGGCCTCGTCGAAGACACCGGCGGTGAGGGCGTCGTACGCGGTGAGCATCGGCCATCGCTCGCCGCGGCGCTTTGCGGCGAGTAGGTCGCGGACCGTGACCCGGCGATCCGGCGGGCCGCCGTAGAGGGGGGGTTCGACAGGATTCGGTGAACCGCTCATCGCAGCGCTCCCATCTCGAGGCGCCGCGCGGCGTCCCCGGACCGTTTCATCGTCCCACGCCCGCCCGATTTCCGCGCGTTCAGGGGCCGGCCGGTTCCCGCCAGCTGTTCGTGATCGGCAGCCGCCGGTCGCGGCCGAACGCCTTGAGCGAGATCTTCGGCCCGGGGGGGTACTGGCGGCGTTTGTACTCCGCGGTGTCGACCAGCCGGATGACGCGGTCCACGATGCCGGGGTCGTGCCCGGCGGCGAGCAGGTCGCCGCGTCCCCGGTCGTAGGAGACGTAGAGCTCGAGCACCTCGTCGAGCACCGCGTAGTCGGGTAGGCGGTCGGCGTCGAGCTGATCCGGCGCGAGTTCGGCGGAGGGCGCCTTGGTGATGCTGCTCTCCGGGATCGGTGCGGGGAGCCCCTGTTCCGCGGCGTGCGCGTTGCGCCAGCGGGCCAGCTGCCAGACCAGCGTCTTCGGCACGTCCTTGAGCGGGGCGAACCCGCCGGCCGAGTCGCCGTAGAGGGTGGAGAAGCCGGTCGCCAGCTCGCTCTTGTTGCCGGTCGTGAGGACGAGGTGGCCGGCCTCGTTCGACAGCGCCATGAGGATGGTGCCGCGGATCCGCGCCTGGAGGTTTTCCTCGGCTAGCCCGTGCAGCCCACCCGCGTCCGCGAACGCCTTCTCGTAGCCGTCGACGATCCCGGCGATCGGCATCTGCTGCCAGTGCAGACCCTGGCGTCTGGCCAGGTCCTCCGCGTCGAGCAGCGAGTGCTCGGAGGAGTAGCGGCTCGGCAGGCCGACGACGTGGACCGCGCCCGGGCCGAGCGCGTCGGCCGCGATCGTCGCCGTGAGCGCCGAGTCGATACCTCCGGAAAGCCCGACGACGACCGTGGTGAAGCCGTTCTTGCGGGCGTAGTCCCGGGTGCCGGTGACCAGGGCGGTGTAGACCTCGGCGTCCTCGGGTAGCCGGGCGGCCACCCCGGCGGCCTCGGGCGGATACGGGGGAAGCGCGGATTCCGAGACCAGCAGGCGTGACACCGTCATGGTCGTACCGTCACCGACGTCCACCGCGATCGCGTCGTCGCGCCGGTCCGCCAGCGGCAGGTCGAGATCGACCAGAAGGCAGCCTTCGGTGAACTGCGGTGCGCGACCGAGCACGCTGCCCCGGGCGTCGACGACCAGCGAACCGCCGTCGAAGACCAGCTCGTCCTGACCGCCGACCAGGTTGACGTACGCAAGGGTGGCTCCGGCCTGGGCGGCCCGGCGCCGGGCCAGCGCGACCCGGAAATCCTCTTTGGCCCGCTCGTAGGGCGAGCCGTTGATGCAGACGACGAGACCGGCTCCGGCCGCGCGGGCGGCGACGATCGGCCCGCCCTCCTGCCAGAGGTCCTCGCAGATGGTCATCGCGATGTCGACGCCGTGCAGCCGGATCACCGGGAGGGTGTCGCCCGGCACGAAGTAACGGAACTCGTCGAACACGCCGTAGTTCGGCAGGTGATGCTTCGCGTAGCTGGCGACGACCCGGCCGCCGTGCACGAAGGCAGACGCGTTCTGCGGTTCCCCGGCCGGGCGGCCGAGCATCGGCGTGGGGTCGGGGTTGCGGTCGAGGTAGCCGACGACGACCGCGACGTCGCCGACCCCCTCGTCGACCAGCCGGCCGGCGAGCCGCTCGAGGCCGGCGCGGGAGGCTTCCACGAAGGACCTGCGCAGCACCAGGTCCTCGGGCGGATAGCCGGTCAGGGCCATCTCCGGAAACAGCACGAGATGCGCGCCACGCCCGGCCGCGTGCCGGGTCCAGCGGACGACGAGGTCCGTGTTACCCGTGAGATCGCCGACCGTCAGGTCGATCTGCGCGAGGGCGACCCGTAGCTGCGCCATCCGGCCATTGTCACCCGCCCAGCCCGTACCGTGGTCCGGCGGTGGACAACCCACCCGCGACCTGACGGAATAGGCAGATGGACAAGCAGCAGGAATTCGTTCTACGGACCCTCGAGGAGCGGGACATCCGCTTCATCCGGCTCTGGTTCACCGACGTGCTGGGTTTCCTGAAGTCGGTCGCGGTGGCCCCGGCCGAGTTGGAGGGCGCGTTCGGTGAGGGGATCGGTTTCGACGGTTCCGCCATCGAGGGCTTCGCGCGGGTGCACGAGTCGGACATGCTGGTCCGGCCCGATCCGGCGACCTTCCAGGTCCTGCCGTGGCGGGGGGAGTCACCGGCCACCGCCCGGATGTTCTGCGACATCCTGCTGCCCGATGGGGCCCCGTCCTACGCCGATCCGCGGCACGTGCTGCGCCGTGCGCTCGGCCGCGCCGCGGAGCTCGGTTTCACCTTCTACACCCACCCCGAGGTCGAGTTCTTCCTGTTCCGCGAACGCCCCGACGGTGCGGGCTACGTCCCGCAGCCGGTCGACCATGGTGGGTATTTCGACCACACGCCCCATGACGTCGGGCACGACTTCCGGCGGGCCGCGATCACGATGCTCGAGCGGATGGGCATCTCCGTCGAGTACTCGCACCACGAGTGCGCACCGGGGCAGCAGGAGATCGACCTGCGCTACGCCGACGCGCTGACCACCGCGGACAACCTGATGACCTTCCGGCTGGTGGTCAAGGAGGTCGCCCTCGACCAGGGGGTGTTCGCCTCCTTCATGCCCAAGCCGTTCGCCGACCAGCCCGGTTCGGCGATGCACACCCACCTGTCGCTGTTCGAGGGCGACCGCAACGCCTTCCACGACGCGAGCGACCCGCTGCACCTGTCCAAGGTCGGTCGGGCGTTCGTCGCCGGGCTGCTCGTGCACGCCGCGGAGATCACCGCGGTGACCAACCAGTGGGTGAACTCCTACAAGCGGCTGTGGGGCGGCGGTGAGGCGCCGGCCTACGTCTCCTGGGGACACAACAACCGGTCGGCGCTGGTCCGGGTGCCGATGTACAAGCCGCAGAAGGGCCAGGCCACCCGGATCGAGGTCCGCTCCCCGGACAGTGCCTGCAACCCCTACCTCACCTTCGCCGTCCTGCTGGCCGCCGGCCTCAAGGGAATCGAGCAGGGCTACGAGTTGCCGGACGGTGCGGAGGACGACGTCTGGTCGCTGACCGACGCCGAGCGGCGGGCGCTGGGGATCGCGGCGCTGCCCGGCTCGCTGGCCGACGCGATCACGGTCATGGAGCGCTCCGAGCTGGTCGCCGAAACCCTCGGCGAGCACGTCTTCGACTTCTTCCTGCGCAACAAGCGCGCCGAGTGGGAGGACTACCGGCGCACCATCACCCCGTTCGAGCTCGAGCGCTACCTCCCCGTCCTCTGAGCCCGATGCCGACGGCCCGGGCGCTCGTCGTCCAGCACGCCGAGCAGGAGGGTCCGGACCGGCTGGCCGAGTGGCTGCCGGCCGCCGGCGTCGAACTGGACATCCGCCACGCCTACGCCGGAGACCAGGTTCGCCTGCCGGCCGGGAGCGTCGCCGGCCTGCTCGTCATGGGCGGCCCGATGGGAGCCACCGACGACGCCGACGCGCCCTGGTTGCCGGACACCCGCCGGATCCTCACCGAAGCGGTGGCCACCGGGCTGCCGACCCTCGCCATCTGCCTCGGCGCCCAGCTGCTCGCGGTCGCCGCCGGGGGGGCGGTGCGGCGCGGCTCGGCGGGTCCGGAGCTCGGGCTGGACGCCGTGGCGCCCAGCCCGGCGGCGGCCGAGGACCGGTTGCTGTCCTCGACCGGCCCGGTCCCGGTCCCGGTGGTGCAGTGGCACTGGGACGAGGTTGCCGAGCTGCCGCCGGGCTCGGTGCTGCTCGCCGGGTCGGCGAGGTACCCAAACCAGGCGTTCCGGGTCGGGCGGCTGGCCTGGGGCCTTCAGTTCCATCTCGAGTCCAGCGCCCGGACGGTGGCGGACTGGGCGCGGATCGACGCCGACGGGGTCCGGGCCGCCGGGTTCGATCCGGCGGCGCTCGCGGCCGGGGTGGCGGCCGGCGAGCAGCGGCTCCGCGAGGTCTGGCAGCCGGTCGCCGAGCGGTTCGCCGGCCTGGTCCGGGACCGTGCGGCGGACCGCCCGTCGCCGCCGTGACCGCCGGCCGCCCCCCGGCCGACCGGGCGAGCAGCCTGGAGGGCCGGCTGTCCCGGCTCGGCTTCACCGACACCACCCGGGTCGGCGCCACCCTGACCCGCCTCGGCCTGCTCGATGAGCCCGCGGTCCTGGACGCCCTGGCCGACGGCGCCGACCCGGATCGCGCGGTGGCGGGGCTCGGCCGGATCGTCGAGGCGGCGGGGGACCGGGCCGAGCTTCTCGAGGCCTTGCGCTCCCAGGCCGGGTTCCGGTCCCGCCTGATCGGCGTTCTCGGCGCGAGTGCCGCGCTGGCCGAGCACCTGGCCCGGCACCCGACCGACTGGCGGGCCCTGCTCGTCGACGCGACCACGGCCCGCCCCAGCCTGTACGGGTTGCAGCGCTCGCTGCTGGAGGCGGTCGGCGCGAGCGGCCCGGACGGCACGGCCGCCGGATCCGGAACCGAGGTGCTGGACGGGCTGCGCCGGGCCTACCGGCGCCAGCTGCTCACCCTGGCCGCCCGCGACCTCACCGGTTCGCTCGCCGTCGAGGACGTCGCCGGCGAGCTCGCCGACCTGGCGGCCGCGACCCTGACCGCGGCGCTCACCGTGGCCCGGGCCGGGCTGGCGGAGGGCGCCGAGCCGGCCAGGCTGGCCGTGATCGGGATGGGCAAGTGCGGCGGCCGGGAGCTCAACTACGTCAGCGACGTCGACGTCCTGTTCGTCGCGGAGCCGATGCCGGGAGGTCACGAGGAGGCGGCGCTGCGCACCGCGACCCGGCTCGCCACCGGGCTGGTCCGGGCCTGCGCGGAGACGACGTCGGAAGGCGCGATCTGGCCGGTCGACGCGGCACTGCGCCCGGAGGGCAAGTCCGGTCCGCTGGTCCGCACCCTGGCCAGCCACGAGGCCTACTACCGGCGGTGGGCTAAGACCTGGGAGTTCCAGGCGCTGCTCAAGGCCCGGCCGGTCGCGGGCGACCTGGAGCTCGGCAACGCGTTCGTCGGGACCGTCGCCCCGCTGGTGTGGACCTCGGCCGGCCGGCCGCGCCTGGTCGAGGAGATCCAGGCGATGCGCCGCCGGGTCGAGGGCACGTTGCCCCGCGCGTCGGCCGAACGGGAGGTGAAACTCGGCCCGGGTGGCCTGCGCGACGTCGAGTTCGCCGTGCAGCTGCTTCAGCTCGTCCACGGCCGGACCGATCCCACGTTGCGCAGCGGAACCACCCTGCTCGCGCTGGACACCTTGGCCACCGGCGGCTACGTCGGCCGCGACGACGCCACCCACCTCGCCGCGGCCTACCGGTTCCTCCGGCTGGTGGAGCACCGGCTCCAGCTCGAGCGTCTGCGTCGCACGCACACCGTTCCGGACGACGCGGTCGCGCTGCGCCGGCTCGGGCGGTCCCTCGGCTACCGTCGCGACCCGGTCGAGGAGTTCGCGGCCCAGCGATCGGCGCATGCCCGGGAGGTCCGCCGGCTGCACGAGAAGTTGTTCTACCGGCCGCTGCTCGGCGCGGTCGCCCGGCTGCCCGCGGAGCAGGCCGGCCTGGCCCCGGACGCGGCGCTGGCGCGGCTCGCCGCGCTCGGGTTCGCCGACCCGGCCGCGTCGCTTCGCCACCTGGAGGCGCTGACCAGCGGCGTCAGCCGGCGGGCGGCGATCCAGCGGACCCTGCTGCCGGTGATGCTCGGCTGGTTCGCGGACGCCGCCGACCCGGACGCCGGGCTGCTCGCCTTCCGCCAGGTCAGCGAGTCGCTCGGCGGAACCCCCTGGTACCTGCGCCTGCTCCGGGACGAGGGTGCGGTCGCGGAACGGCTCGCCAGGCTGCTCGCGACCAGCCGGTACGTCGCCGACCTGCTCGGCCGGGCGCCGGCGGCGGTCGCCATGCTCGGCTCGGAACCCGAGCTGCGGGCCCGGCCGCGGGCCGCCGTGCAGGCGGAGATGCTCGCGACCGTTCGGCGCAACGAGGACTGGGAGGCCGCGGTCGTCGCGGTCCGCGGGGTCCGTCGCCACGAGGTGCTGCGGATCGCCTGCGCCGACCTGCTCGGCCTCGCGGCGATCGAGGAGGTCGGCCCGGCGCTGTCCGAGGTGGCGGCGGCCACCCTGGCCGCCGCCCTGGAGACCGCGACCCGGAAGTTGACCGCCGAGCGGCGCGGCCCGTTGTCGGCCCGGCTCGCGGTCATCGGCATGGGCCGGCTCGGTGGCCGGGAGCAGGGTTACGGCAGCGATGCCGACGTCCTGTTCGTCTACGAACCGCTGGCCGGTGCGGGCGACTCGCCCCAGGTCACCCAGGACGCCCACGACCTCGCCCAGGAGCTGCGCCGGCTGCTCGCGCTGCCCGCGCTCGACCCGTCGGTCGTCGTCGACGCCGACCTGCGTCCGGAGGGTCGGCAGGGTCCGCTGGTCCGCAGCCTCGACTCCTACGCGGCCTACTACCGGCGGTGGGCGAAGACCTGGGAGGTGCAGGCGTTGCTCCGCGCCAGCCCGGTCGCCGGAGACGAGGACCTCGGACGCCGCTTCGGGGAGTTGGCCGACACCTACCGCTGGCCGGTGACCGGTCTGGACCCGACGGCCGAGCGGGAGATCCGCCGGATCAAGGCCCGGATCGAGGCCGAGCGGCTCCCCCGCGGCGCCGACCCCGGGCTGCACATGAAACTCGGGCGCGGCGGCCTCGCCGACGTCGAGTGGACCGTGCAGCTGCTCCAGCTCCGGCACGGCCACGCGACGCCCGGGCTGCGGACCACCGGCACCGTGCCCGCGCTCGAGGCAGCCCGGGCGGCGGGCCTGCTCGATCCGTCCGACGCCGAGAAGTTGCTGGCCGCCTGGCGACTCGCCAGCCGGGTCCGCAACGCCGTGTTGCTCGTCCGCGGCCGGCCGGCCGACTCGGTGCCGACCGACCTGCGCACGCTGGCCGGCGTCGGCCGGGCACTTGGCTACCCCGCCGGCGAAACCGGTGCCCTGCTCGAGGACTACCTTCGGGTCACCCGCCGGGCGCGGGCCGTCGTCGAGAGGGTCTTCTTCGGATGAGCACAGTGTTTCCGGTCGCCCGCCAGGTCGCCGTCGAGGGCGTCCGGTTTTCCCTGCACCGGCTGGACCCGTCGCGTCGGCGCCGCACGACCCCGGTGCTGCTGCTGCACGGCGTGCCGCAGACGGCCCTCGTTTGGCGGCAAATAGCGGGAGAACTGGGCACCGATCGGACCGTGCTCGCCCCGGACCTCAAGGGCCTTGGGGCCAGCGAGTCGACCGGCCGCTACGACATCGCAACCCTGGTCCACGAACTGGCGGCGTTGGTCCTGCACGAGGTCGAAGGCCCGGTCGACGTGGTCGGGCACGACTGGGGCGGTTCGCTGGCGCTGGCCCTGTCCGCCGCCCGGCCGGAGCTCGTCCGGCGACTGGTCGTCGTGTCCGCCCCTTATCGGCACATCGATCTGCTGCACGCGTTCCACATCCCGCTGTTCAGCCTGCCGCTGCTGCCGGAGCTCACCTTCAGGCTCGGCCGGGAGCGGTTGGTCCGGTCGATGATCCGCTACTGCTGGAAATCACCGACCGCGCTGGACCCGCAGATCATGGCGGCGTATGCGGCGGCGTACGCCGACCCGGGACGGGTCCGCGCGATGCTCGCCTACTACCGGGCGACCACCCGCCCCCGGCTCGCCTCGCTGGCGGTCGGGGCGATGGTGCCTTCCCGGCGCCGCCGGCTCCCGCCGTCGCGGGTGAACGCCGAACGCCGGCTGGTGGTCTGGGGGGCGGCCGACCCGGTGCTCCCGCTGGCGGTCGGCGAGGCGGTGGTCCGCGACCTCGGGCCGGGCACGGTCTTCGTGACCGTCCCGGGCGTGGGTCACTTCCCGGTCGAGGAGGCCCCCGAGACGGTGCTGGCGACGATCGCGGACTTCCTTCGCCAGCCGAGCAGTGCGGAGAACGGCCGGCGCGCGAGCAGCGACTCGGCCCCGTAACCGAGGCCGATCGCGAGCACCCCGCCGGCCGCGTCGGCGAGGAAATGGTTCGCGGTGCCGATGATGACGAAGAACGTGATGAGCGGGTAGGCGACGGCGAGCGCCTTGACCCAGCGCCGGCGCGAGAGCGTCGCGATCGTGACACCGCACCACACCGCCCAGGCGAGGTGCAGCGACGGCATGGCCGCGTACTGGTTGGACGCCTTCGCCACCGCCCCGGAACCCCACGATCCCCAGGTGTGGAACTTGAGCACGGTGTCGACGAAGCCGGCGTTCGCCAGCATCCGTGGCGGCGCCAGCGCGTAGAGGTAGAAGCCGAGCAGGCCCAGGCCGGTGGTGACGAACAGCACGGTGCGGGCCGCCCGGAAGGCCAGCGGACGCTTCGCGTATACCCAGACCAGCGCGCCGATCGTGACCACGAAGTGCGTGGTCGCGTACCAGTAGTTCGCGGCGAACGCCAGCCAGTGCACGTGGTCGACGAAGTGGTTGATCGCCAGCTCGGGATCCAGATGCAGGCGCCGCTCGACGCTGAGGATCTCGCGCGCCCGGGACATCGCCGCCCCGACATGGCTCGGCAGCGCGTTGCGGGTCAGCGTGTACAGCGCGTAGCACACCCCGATGAACAGGACCTCCTGCCACCACCGCGGCCGCCGGCGACCCGCCGGACGGACGTCGGGCACCCGCGGCGGATCGTCGACGCCCAGGCCGCCCCCCGATTCACTCATCTCCAACGAGGCCCTCGCGCTCACCCTGGCTGCGCCGCGTCCCGGATCCGGTGGCGGGTTTCCTGGAGCGCGCCGAGCAGCGTCCGGGCGTCCGACTTGGGGGCGCCGACCTGCTCCTCGAACGCCTCGTCGGCCAGGGCTTCCAGCGCCTCGACGACGCACTGGGCGAGGAGTAGCAGCTCGGGCTCGCTGAACTGGATGGTCGCCGAGTCGGCGGACACACTCTGCGGTTGCATGGGCACATGATGCCCAACGCCGGCGGCTATCCCACCCCCACCCGGGCGCTGATCGCGGCGGCGAACCCGGTCGGCCCGTCGGGGGCATGGTCGAGAAAGAGCGCGGGTTCGGTGATCTCCAGCTCGAGGAGCACCGGTGCGCCGTCCTTGCCCGGGATCAGATCCACCCGGGCGTAGAGCAGCCGGTGGCCACCGCCCGGAACGGCATCGAGCACGCGACGAGCCACCTCCAGCTCGGTACCGGAGACGTCCCGGGGGGTGATCCGCGGTGCCGGTCGGCGGTCCGGGTCCGCAGCCCGGGCGGGCTCGAGCAGTGCCGCCTTGGTGACCGCATGGCTGAATCGACCGCCGAGGAACACCAGGGCGGCCTCGCCGAGCTCGTCGACCCCGCCCAGATACGGCTGAAGCATGGCCGGGCGGCCGGCCGCCAGCAGGGCCTCGACGTGCCGCCGCGCGGCCTTCGCCTGGGCCGGTTCCGCGAGGTCGTACCGGGCGGTGTCCCGAGCGCCGGCGCTCACCACTGGCTTCACCACGCACTCACCATGGCGGGGCAGCTGCCGGGCCGGCCCGCCCGGTTCGAACCAGGTCGTCACGGGCACCGGGACGCCGGCCGAGCCGAGATCGCGCAGGTAGTGCTTGTCGGTGTTCCAGCGGAGCAGGTCGGCGGGGTTGGCCAGCCGGGGCACGGACTCGGCCCAGGCGACGAACTCCGCGCGCCGGCTCGGGTAGTCCCACGGGGTGCGCACGACGACCAGGTCGTAACCCGCCCAGTCCACGCCCGGGTCGTCCCAGACCGCCGGCCGGGCCTCGATGCCGAGCTCGCGCAACGAGGCCAGCAGCGACCGGTCGTCCGGCTCGAGGTCGGCAAGCTCCGCCGAGGTGACCAGCGCGACCGTTCGGGTGCGCGCGATCGTCACCGGCGCAGGGTAAGGGTCGCGTCGGGCCGGCGGAGCGGCCGGGAGAGGATGTCCCCATGACGCGACATCTGGACGGCACGGTGGCCCTGGTGACCGGGGCCAGCTCGGGAATCGGCGAGGCGACCGCCCTCGCCCTGGCCGAGCAGGGCGCCGCGGTGGCCCTGGTGGCCCGGCGCAAGGACCGGCTCGACGCGCTCGCCGAGCGGGTGCGCGCGGCCGGGGGAGTGGCCGAGGTGCTCGAGGCCGACGTCGTCGAACCGGCGCAGGCCCAGCACGCCGTCGAGCGCACCGTCGCCCAACTCGGCCGGCTCGACATCCTGATCAACAACGCCGGCGTGATGCTGCTCGGGCCGGCGGTCGGCGCACCGCTCGAGGAGTGGGAGCGGATGATCTCGCTCAACCTGCTCGGGCTGCTGTACTGCTCGCACGCCGCCGTGCCGCATCTCATCGAGGCCGCCGAGACCAGCGACCGGCGGGTCGCCGATCTCGTCAACGTCAGCTCGGTCGCCGGCCGGGTCGCCCGCAGCGGGTCCGGGGTATACAACGCCACCAAGTTCGGGGTCGGGGCGTTCAGCGAGTCGCTGCGCCAGGAGGTGACCGGGCGTCACGTCCGGGTGTCGCTCGTGGAGCCGGGTGCGGTCGAGACGGAGCTGGCCGGGCACAACCGGCCGGAGGTTCTCCAAACGCTGGCCGCCCGGTTCTCCGGAATCGAGCGGATGCAGGCCGGGGACATCGCCGACGCGATCAGCTACATCGTGACCCGACCGCGACACGTGGCGGTCAACGAACTGCTCATCCGACCTACCGAGCAGCAGGGTTGAGCGCCCCGTCCGGCGCGCTGGCCCATAAGCCGAGTCCGGCCGTCCCGAGGGCGGCGGCGGTCGCGAGGATTGCCGCGCGGGGCTTGAGGTAACCCTGCCGTCCGGCCAGGTAGCCGGCCAGGGCGTCGGCCAGGTCGACGGCCGCGTGCCGGCGCAGGATTGCGGGCCGAGCGGCTTCCGCCGCGAGCAGCACCTCCACGGCCAGGGCGGCCTCCCGCACGCCGAACAGCCGGCCGAGGTAAGGGCCGGCCGGGTTCTCCTTGCGGCTTATCCCGAACAGCGCACCGGACAGGGTCGGTGCCAGCCAGGTGCCGGCGGCGAACCCGCCCCGGATCGTGACGACGGCGGTTCGGGCTTGCTCGCGGGACAGGGTCATGACGGTCCTCCGGGGGTCGGCGCGGCTTGCGGTGTGAACGTTGCGAGGCCCAGCTGTTCGCGCACCGGGGTGACCCGATCGCCTCGAGGGCGACCGCCTTGCCCAACCCGGTGCCGCCTCCCGTGATCAGTACCGGTACCCACGACTTCCGGCCGCCGGCCCAGCTCCTCGAAGATCTCGAACAGTTGCCCGTCCATCGCGTCGTCGAACGCGTCGTGTGCGCTCGGGTCGTTGATGACGACGGCGACCGCACCTTCGATGTCGAGCCGGACCCGTCCGCGCACCGGGGCTCCCTCCGCCGGCGCCCAGTCTGGCAGGAACTGGGCCGGGCTGGTCCGGTGGATGCGCGGGCCGTAGGGTCCGCGCTATGCCTGCACTCGCTACCCTCGGGCGGATGGTCGGACGGCCCGGCCGGACGAGCAGTGCCGCACTGGCCCTGTCCGGCATCGCCATCGCCGCGATGCCGCGGCGCACCGCCGCCACGCTCGGGCTCACGGCGTCCTCGGCCCGCGGGCTGGCGGAAACCCGAGCCGGGCTCGGCGGGACGTTCGCGGGGCTCGGGCTGTGGGCCTTCGCCCGCGGTTCCTCAGACGCGTACACGGCGGTCGGGATGACCTGGCTCGGGGCGGCCGCGCTGCGGCTGGCCGCCCTGCGGCTCGACCGCCCGGATCCGGACTGGTCGTACTGGGCCTACCTCGCCGCCGAGCTCAGCCTCGGCGTCGGTGCGGTGGCCGCGGGTGGTCGCCGGGCATCGACCTAGGCTGCCAGCCGTGCGCAGGTCGACGGCCCGGGCCCGGCCCTGGGCCCTCCTGGTGATCGCCGCGGCGGGGTTGTCGGGGATCGGCGCCGCCTTCGCGCTCGTCATCTGGCTGCCGAGCTACCGCCCGGCGCTCCGGCCGGGCGAGCGGTATGGCGTGGACGTGTCGGCGTTCCAAGGGCGGATCGACTGGCCGTCGGTGGCCGGTGACCACATCGGATTCGCCTACATCAAGGCCACCGAGGGCGCGAACTTCGTCGACCCCGAATTCGTGCGGAACTGGGCGGCCGCCGGGTCCGCGGGCCTGGCCCGCGGTGCGTACCACTTCTTCTCGCTCTGCGTCCCCGGGATCGTGCAGGCGCGCAACTTCATGCAGGCGGTGCCCCCGGATCCCGCGGCGCTGGCGCCCGCTCTCGACCTGGAGCTGGCCGGCAACTGCCACGCCCGGCCGAGCGCGGAGACCGTCGCCGCGCAGTTGGCGGCCTTCCTCCAGGCGGTGCAGGCCGCCACCGGTCGTCAGGTCGTTCTCTACCTGGGGAGCGACTTCGCGTACCGATATCCGCTGCCGGTCGAGCAAAGCCAGCCGCTGTGGCTGCGCCGGTTGTTCCGTAGACCCCCCGGCCGGCAGTGGGTCTTCTGGCAGGTCGACGGCAACGCTGACGTCAGCGGCATCACCGGTGACGTCGACCTCGACGTGATGCGCCCGGGCAGCCCCTGAACGAGCCCCCGTTGGTGCCTGGACGGGAGAATCCGGTCATGGAGAGCTTCGAGTTGCAGCACGTGTCGATCCACGGGCACGACCTCGGCTTTCGCCGCGCCGGTGAAGGCCCGGCCGTCCTGCTCATCCACGGCATCGCCGGCAGCTCGAGGGCCTGGCGGCACGTGATGCCGGAGCTGGCCCGCAACTACACGGTGATCGCGCCCGACCTGACCGGGCACGGGGAGTCGGCCAAGCCGCTGGGTGATTACTCCCTGGGCGCCTTTGCCAGCGGACTGCGGGACTTCCTGGGCGTGCTCGGTGTCGAACGAGCCAGCCTGGTCGGACAGTCCTTCGGCGGCGGTGTGGCGATGCAGCTCGCCTACCAGCACCCGGAGTGCTGCGAACGCCTGGTGCTGGTGGACAGCGGCGGGCTGGGTCGACAGGTGAGCTGGATGCTGCGCCTTTTCGCCATGCCCGGGACCGAATACCTGATGCCACTCCTCTTCTCCGCGCTGATTCGCGAACGCGGGGACCGGATCAGCCGGCAGCTGCACGCCCGTGGGATCCGGCCGGCGCGGATCGGTGAGATGTGGCGTGCCTACCACTCGCTGACCGAAACGGAGAGCCAACGGTCGTTCATCCGGACCCTCCGATCGGTCATCGACCCCGGCGGCCAGACGGTCAGCGCGCTGGACCGTCTCTACCTCGCCGCCGGGCTGCCGACGCTGATCGTCTGGGGCGACCGCGACACGATCATCCCGGTGAAACACGCGCATGCCGCCCACGAGGCGATCCCGGGGAGCCGGCTCGAGATACTCGAGGGGGTCGGGCACTTCCCACACGTCGAGGCTCCCGGGCGTTTCCTGGACGTCCTCGTCGACTTCTTTCGGACCACGGAGCCGCACGTGTTCGACTCGGGAGAGCTTCAGGGGCTGCTTCGGCAGCGAGCGGCGACCGGCTGACCGCGGGTCTGCTCCAGCGGGGCCCCTTCGACGAGGGCTTGCTGCAGACGGTTGGCGGTCGCGACGTCCGGCGTTCGTGACGCCAGCACGTCGGCGTAGAGGAACGACTCCCCGAGACGCACCAGCGCGTACGCGAGGGCGTCCGGCTCGATGAGCGGCACCAGGCCGAACTCCGCCATGTCGGCGCGCAGCGATGCGGCGACGAAGGCCACGACCCCGGTCTGCACGCGGCCACGCGGATCGGTGAGGACCCGCATCGTCAGGGCCGGCTCCTCGTCCAGCAGCCGCCGCAGAACCGTGGACTGCGACACGATCGCGTTGACCTCTCGCCCGGTCCCGGGGGTGCGCAGGGCACCGGGCGGCCGCTCCCAATCCCAGCGGCGAGCGGCGGTTCGCAGCGTCCGCTCGGTGAGCAACCAGAGTGCCTTGCTGAGCAGGGCCTCCCGTCCGCCGTGATGGCGGAACAGCGTCACGCGCGACATGCCCAGCTCGTCGGCGAGACCCTGCATGTCCAGCCGCCGACCGTCGAGCAGCCATCGCGCGGCTAGCGCCACCGCCGGCGGACTGTTGGCGAGGTTGACCACCGGGCCCGCGGTCAGTCGGTGCCCGGCGCGGTGGCGGGGGCCGGCCCCGCACCGGCGAAGACCGCGTCGACGATCGCCTGGGCCAGCTCCCCGTACGGGGGCAGGAACGCGTCGATCAGGTCACCGGTCCCGCGGACAACCACGCCGCGCGGATTGGAGAACTCCCGGAACCCTTCGATCCCGTGGTGGCGTCCGTTGCCGCTCTGCCCGACCCCCCCGAAACCGAGCGACGGCAGGCTTCCCTGGGCGGCGCAGGCGTTGACGCACGCGCCACCGGAAGTGGTCTGCCGCAGCACGTGCTCGGCGACTGCCGGGTCCCGGCTGTAGACGTACAGACCCAGCGGTCGCTCGCCGGCGTTCAGCTCGGACAGGGCGTCATCGAGGTCGTCGTAGGGGATGACCGGCAGGATCGGACCGAAGATCTCCTCGTTCATGATCCGCAGGTCCTTCGGCGGATCCACGACCAGCGCCAGCGGGAGCCGCCGCGTCGTGCGGTCGCCCTCGCCGCCCAGTGTGACGATTCGCGCGCCGGCCGATCGGGCCTCGTCGAGCAGCGCGACGATTCGCTCCCAGTGCCGCTCGGTGATGATCCCGGTGCAGTCCGCTGAGGAGGCGTAGCCGGGCAGCTCCGCCGTCACGTACCGCTCGGCATGTTCGACGAAGGCGTCCACCTGCCCCCGCGGAACCAGCACGTAGTCGACCGAGATGCACATCTGGCCGTTCTTGACGAGCTTGGTCCCGACGATGCCGCGAACGCTCTCGGCGTCGACGCTGTCGCTCGCCAGGATGACCGGGCATTTGCCACCCAGCTCGAGCGTCACCGGCACGAGGTTCTCGGCTGCGGCCCGCGCCACTTCGCGTCCGATCGCGGGGCTGCCGGTGTAGAGCAGGTGGTCCCAGCGCAGCGTCGGGAACTCCCGTGCCAGCATCAGGCCGCCGACCGACACCGCGACCCGGTCTTCGGGGAAGGTGTCCGAAACCATCTGACGCAACAGTTCCGCGCAGGCCGGGGTGTAATCCGAGGGTTTGATGATCACTCGGTTACCGGCGGCGAGCATCTCGACCAGCGGTCCGAGCGCCAGCTCGAAGGGGAAGTTCCACGGAACGATGTTCCCGACGACCCCTTTCGGCTGGTAGCGCACACCTGCCCGTGCCGTGCCGAAGAGAGCCGGATCGGTCTGTCGCCCGTCCTCCGCCATCCAGCCGTCCAATGCCTCCACCGCGGCTGCCGCGCGGCCGGCAACGCTGAGGACCTCCACCAGGTCGGTGAACAGCTCCGGATGCACCGCGAAGTCCTCGCTGATCGCCTTCCGGATCGCTTCGCGGTGGCCCAGCATCATGCCGGCCAGTTCGAACAGCTGTCCCTTGCGCTCCTCCGCCGTCGGATACGGATCGGCAAGGAAGGCCTTGCGCTGCGCCGCGTGCAGTCGGTGCAACTCCGCGATTGCCGGCCCGTCGTCGACCGCAGGTGTGCTGGGCGGAGTCACGAGCGTCGTCACGATGCCTCCTGGAGGGTGCGGGTTCGTCCCGGCTCGCGCGCGCGGGCCAGCGAAAACACGCGAATGATACATCTCTCGCTTCTGTTGCAAACCCCCGTCGAGCGGTGCCATGCTGGCGCTCGCCGCCGAGCCCGTCGGGAGCACCATGACCAACAGCGCCGAGACCGCGCCGGAGCACGTCGATGTCGTGATCGTCGGTGCGGGCCTGTCCGGGATCGGAGCGGGCTGTCACCTTCAGACCGAGGCGCCGGGCACCTCGTACGCGATCCTCGAGGCGCGCGATACCAGCGGGGGGACCTGGGATCTGTTCCGCTATCCGGGCGTCCGCTCGGACTCCGACATGTTCACCCTCGGCTACTCGTTCCGCCCGTGGACGGGCGCGAAGTCCATCGCCGACGGTCCGGACATCCTGGGCTATGTCCGGGGAACCGCTGCCGAGCACCGGGTCGATCAGCACATCGAGTACCGGTCCCGGGTCATCCGCGCGGACTGGTCCAGCGAGGACGCACGGTGGACCGTGACCGTTGCGCGGGGGGAGTCGGGCGAGCGCAGCATCAGGACCTGCAGATTTCTCTACCTGTGCTCGGGCTACTACCGCTACGACGAGGGATACACGCCGACGTGGCCCGGCCGCGAGGAGTTCACCGGCGAGATCGTGCACCCGCAACATTGGCCGGACGACCTCGACGTCACCGGCAAGCACGTTCTCGTCATCGGCAGCGGTGCCACCGCGGTCACCTTGGTCCCGGCACTGGCCGAGTCCGCCGCGCGAGTGACCATGGTTCAGCGGTCCCCCTCCTATGTCATGCCGTTACCTGCGGAGGACCCGATCGCGCGCCTGCTGCGCAAGGTGCTGCCCGCGCACCGGGCCTATGCCGCGGTGCGCTGGAAGAACGTGCGGATAGCGACCGCTGTGTACGGCTTCTGTCGCAGGCACCCCGATCGGGCCCGCGCAATGTTGCGGCGGATGGCCGTCAAGCGGCTGCCGCCGGGCTTCGACGTGGACACTCACTTCAATCCGACCTACGCGCCCTGGGACCAGCGGATGTGTCTGGTTCCGCAGGGCGACTTCTTCGCGGCGATCGCGTCCGGCAGGGCCGAGGTGGTCACCGACCACATCGACGCATTCACGGCGCGCGGGCTGCGGCTGCGGTCCGGCCGCGAGATCGCCGCCGACGTGGTGGTCACCGCGACCGGGTTGAACCTGCTGCCGCTCGGCGGGATCGAGCTGACCCTCGACGGGGAGCCGGTGCGGATCCCGGAGCGCGTCGCGTACAAGGGGATGATGCTCGACGGCGTGCCAAATCTGGCGTTCGCCCTGGGATACACCAATGCCTCCTGGACGCTCAAGGTCGACCTTGTCTCGGCCTACGTGGCCCGACTCTTGCGTTTCATGACGCACAACGGCTATGCCTCCGTCACGCCGCGGCTCCCGCCCGAGCCGATGCGGACGACCCCTTTCATCGACATGACGTCGGGATATTTCGAGAGGTCGCGCGGGTTGCTACCCCGCCAGGGGGACCACGCACCCTGGCGGCTCCAGCAGCACTACGGCAAGGATTCGGGGCTGTTTCTCGGGCCCGTAGACGCCGCGGAGCTGGAGTTCCAGCGCAGCCGCGGCACCGCTCGGGTCGAGGTCGCCGGCGGAGGCCCGCACTGAACCTCACGCAGCGGCGCGTCGTGGGCGCGCTCTCCGCCACGGCCGGGGTGGCTGCCGTCCTTCGGCGCAAACGCTCAGCGGGTCTCGACCTGCGCGACCTGACCGGGAAGACGGCGGTCGTGACCGGTGCGGGCTCGGGGATCGGTCGGTCGCTCGCGACCTTGCTCGGCCGGCGGGGTGCGTTCGTCCACGTGGCTGACCTCGACGGAGCAAGCGCCGCGGCCGTCACGCAACAGGTTCGTGCCGCCGGCGGCCAGGCCTTGGCGCACACCGTGGACGTGTCCGACGCCGAGGCGGTCGCACGGTTGGCGGAGGACGTCTTCCAACGGGGCCCGGTGGACCTGCTGTTCAACAATGCCGGCATCGGACACGCCGGCGATGTGGCCGATACGCCGCTGGCGGATTGGCGACGGCTGATCGACGTCAACCTGATGGGCGTCGTGCACGGCCTGCATGCGTTCCTACCGCGGATGCTCGCGCAGGACCGAGCCGCCCGCATCGTCAACACCGCGTCGATGGCTGGGTTCGTGCCGGTCCCTGGGCTGGCCGCGTATTCGGCGACCAAGGCGGCGGTTGTGGGCTTGAGCGACGCTCTGGACATGGAGCTCGCCGGGACTCAGGTCCGGGTGTCCGCGCTGTGCCCAGGGGTCATCGACACGGCCATCGTCAGCACATCGACGTTGCGTGGCGCGTGGGCGGGACGACAGGCTCGGGCGGTTGACCTGTACGCCAAGCGGGGAACGTCGCCCGACATCGTCGCCAAGCAGGCGCTGGCCGGTGCGGCCCGGGGCCGGACCGTCATCGCGACCCCGCGCTACCAGGTCGTACCGCACTGGCTTCTGAAGCGGATGCTCCCGCCGGCCGGCCGCGCGGTGTCGCTCGCCATCCTTCGGTTCGCCAGCAAGGAGGGGTGAGCAGGCGGCTGGCGGGTCAGAAGTAGTGCCGCCTGCCCCCGACCGCCCGGCCGGTGGATCCCAGGAGGACTAGTACGGCTCCGACGATCAGCAGGATGATCCCCAGCGTCCACAAGATCGCAATCTTGGCGACGAAGCCGATCAGGAGCAGAACGATGCCAAGAACGATCATGCCGAGCCTCCTCGGTTGCGGAAACGCGTGCCGTTGTTATGCCCAGGCTGGGGGGCGCCCATGCCATCCGCCGCTCTGGCGTCCATTTCCGGCGACGGGCAGCGGAGGATCGCTCAGGGCTTACCGGACTGCAGGGCGAACCAGATCAGCGGGACCTGGAGCGGGAGCCGGATCCAGGCGAGCACCTTCGTTGTCGCGTCATGCCCCTGCTGGGCGGTGATGGCTTGTTGCAGGTTCGCCGGCCAGATCGCCACGAGCAGGACAGCGGCGGCGACCCCCGCCCAGCGGTCCCGGCGCCACAGCCCGGCGGCACAGGTCAACTCGGCCACCCCGCTGGTTTCCACCAGCCCGGTCCGCCACGGGAGAAAGCGGGGGACGATGGGGGTGAAGGTCGCCGGGTGGACCAGATGGATCACGCCGCTGACGGTGAAGGCGGCCGCAACGATCCAGGGCAGCCGGGAGCCAGTCGCCTTCACCGGCTCACCGTAGGACAGTCGGCCAGGAGCCGAACGAATTCCAGGTCGGCCTAGCTGTCGAAGTTGAGCAGCAGCTACAAGCGATCATGCCCTCTAGCTGGACGTTTGCTCTCGTTGTCAAGGCCGCTAGCTCGCCGTTTGCTCATCTGGGTTCACGCTTCGCCTGTCATCGGGGGCCCGCCCTCGCGGGTCGACCTCTGCCCGGCCCGGCCGCCCAGCAGAGCGGCTCTCGACCGTTTCACGGGTCGATCATTCTGAAGATCGGAGCTTACTGAGCGCTCGCCGGCTCCGACTCGCCTGCTCCGTCGATGATGTTCGTCGTATTCATCGTCAACAACGTCGTCATCGTCAAAGGCAACAACGTCATCGTGCTCGGCACAACGCCGGTATCAGCTGCGCACGAAATCCAGCAGCGGTCGGTGGTCGCCGCGATCCGCGGCCTGGAGCGCGCCGATGTAGGTGCGCCTCGCAGCGCTCGTTGTGATGGTCAGGTTCGCCCGGCCCCATGAGAACCGCTCGCCACCAGCCACCCACACCAGCAGGTCGGTCATCTCGCGCGAGTGCCTGCCGTTGCCGTTGGGGAAGGGGTGGATCTCGACGAGCCGGTGGCGAAAACGGCACGCGGCCTCGTCAAGAGGCATTGGGGTCGTGCCGCTCACCCGGATCCGCGTGTCTGCAACCAGGTTGGCGACGACTTCCGTTATCTGCCACCAGTCGATACCGATGGTTTTGCCGCTGAGCCGGTACTTCCCGGCCCACGCCCAAACGTCGCCGAACATGTCGGCGTGCAGGTCGCGCACCGACCGCTCGGTCAGCAGCCGTTCCAGCGTCAGCTGCTTCCGGCGCCACTCGAGCCGCGCTGCCAGGATGTTCTCGGCCTCGGCCCGGTTGAGGCCCTCGCGGTCCGCGATCCAGCTCGGTAGCAGCTGCTCTCGTTCCTCCGGGTCCAGTGGAGTCCCACCGGGCGGCGCTTCACCAAGCCAGCTCGTCACCGTCGTCGCCTCTCCCTTGCGGCGAGCCGTCAGCGCTGTCGTGTCGTGGTGGACAACGCCCGCGAGTGCTGGGGCACGCGCAGGGCACGCGCAGGGCACGCGATGGCGCCGAGCCGGCGGCCGTTCGATGCCCGGGCACAGTGCGGGCACGCGCGAGACGCGCTCAGGTCCACACCGGCACGCGCAGGGCACACCGAGGGCACGCTCGCGGCGGAAAGTTGTGTCGTGAGCATCCGCGACCCTCGCCTCGCCGAGCGGGCATCGAACGCGCGCGCCGCATCGCTATCGGGGCCGTCGCGAGCGCCGTTCGCCGGGGCGGCGACGAGCCGAGGCCGGGAAGGCGCACCTTCGAACCCGGGCACGGCGCCGCCCGGCATCGCCGGTCACGTGCCTGACTGTCTCTGGACGCACCAGGAGACGGCCGCGTTCCTGCGCATCCCGGACGCCACCTTGCACCAGCTCAACTACAAGGGCACCGGGCCGCGGTCGTTCAAGGTCGGGCGGTACCGGCGCTACGACCCGCTGGACGTTGCGGCATGGCTCGAAGGCACGGGCCTCCGACGCGCCATTCAGGGATTACCTGTCGCCGCACGACTATAGTAGGGGTATCCGTACCTGAGTGGGGAGGCCCGATGAATCTATCGCGGCCGATCTCGTGCGTCGTGCCGACGCTCGATGGGCCAGTGTTCGAGGTGCTGGCGCGGACGGTACAACCACTGACCGGCCGTCAGGTCCATCGGCTCGCGGGCACCGGGTCCGAGGCCGGCGTCCGCAAGGTTCTCGCTCGCTTGGTCGAGCAAGGCCTGGTGAGCGTGACCGAAGCTGGCCCCAGTCTGCTCTACGTGGCGAATCGCGCCCACCTGAGCTGGCCGGCGGTCGAGGTGCTCACGTCACTTCGGAAATCACTACTCGACAGGCTGACGAGTCTGTTTCCCACGTGGGATCCGATTCCCCTGCACGTCAGCGTCTTCGGCTCGGCAGCCCGGCGAGACGGGGGAATGGACAGCGACATCGATCTCTTCGTCCTGCGGCCCGAAGACGTCGGGGAGGACGACGAACCCTGGGCCGGAAACGTCGACCACCTCAGGGAGCATGTCCTGGCCTGGACAGGTAACCGGTGCCGGGTCTTTCAGCTCGACGCCGCCCGGCTCCGCGAGCACGTCCGGGCGCGTGACCCGCTGATTGACGAGTGGCAACGAGACGCAATCACGGTGCACGGCCCCGCCCCGACGACGATCGTCACGCGGCTCGGCGAGCGTCGACGGTCGAGGGCGTCGAGGTGAGCCCCCGTCCCCGCGGCCGGACGCAGCCTTGCGATCGCGCGAGCGCGCAGCAACGACTGCGGGATGCCCAGGCGTTCCTCGCTGTGGCCGATCTCGTCGCGGACGACGGCGACCAGCTGGCAACGCCGTCTGTCACCGCGTCGCTGGCCGTGCTCGCCGGCATTGCCGCCTCGGACGCCGCGTGCTGCGCCGTGCTTGGGCTGAGGGCGCGCGGTGAGGATCATCAACAGGCACTCGATCTCGTCCGTGAGAACAGCCCGGACGGTTTGGCGATGGCGCGCGACCTCGGCCGGCTCCTATCGGTGAAGGACGACGCGCAGTACGGGCTGCTCGGCGTCAGCGCGCAGCGAGCGCGCAGTGCCCGGGGGCAGGCGAGGCGGCTGTTCGAGGCGGCGGACCGCCACGTGCGATGGCGCTGAGACTCAGGCCTGCTCGGCGAGCGGCGCCTCCGGGGCGAAGATCGTGTCGGTTGCAAGCCGGATCTTGTCCTCGGCCGACGGCATGAGGTGTAACGGCACAGTCGGATATCAGAACCATCTGAATGGGGGTCAGTCAGTCCCGGGAAGGGCGGCGGCTGAGGTCGGCGGCTGAGGTCGGCGGCGTAGCTCGTCCAGTCACCCGCGGCGGCGCGTTGCCAGGCGACGGCGACGGTGATGTGGATCCCAAGCATGCGGGCGAGCAGCGCAGCGGGGAGTTCGGTGGCTAGCTGGAACAGCGCGGTGGAATTGGAACTTCCGTGATGTACAAATGGTTGGAGCGACTTCGTCACCGTGGCCCGGTGGCCGAGCCCCGGGTTCTCGCGGTCGGTTTGGTTGCCGCACTCGGCCTGGCGAGTTCGTAGCGCATGCGCGCTACATTGCGGTATACTGTTCCTGAGGTAGGGAGGTCACCGTGGCTGCCAGCACGTCGTTTCGCATCAGCGACACCGCCAAAAGCCGGCTCGCGTCACGCGCCGCGCGCGACGGCGTCACCGCTACATCTTTGCTCGACCAGCTCATCGTCGAGGGGATCGACCAGCTCGATTATTCGGGCATCGTCTTCCGGGGACCGGCGCACGAGCGGCGCGCCGCCCTTGCCGCCGGCCCGGACGTCTGGGAGGTGATCGCGCGCCTGCAGGAACTCGACGGCAGCGAGGAACAGCGGATCAGCATGCTGGCCGCCGAGGTGGATCTGCATCCACGGCTCATCCGGATCGCCCTCGATTACGCCGCTGAGCACCCAGAGGAGATCGGGCGGCGGATCGAGACCAACCGGGCCATGGCCCAGCAAAGCCAGCGGGTGGCACGGCAGCGGGAGGCGCTGCTGGCGTGACCGCCTTCCTCATCGATGAGATGTTCCCCCGGGCCACCGCCGGGCTGCTGCGCGACACCTACGGGCATGACGCGGTCCACGTGGTCGAGGCCGGTCTGCGCGCGGCCGACGACGCGCACGTGGCGATCGCCGCGCGGGCGGACGGCCGCGTGATTGTCACCGAGAACGTCACGGACTTTTCCGCCGAACGTGGCCTGGTGCTGGTGTTCGTCCTGAAGAAGAACCTGCCCGCAGGAGGTGGGCAGGCCGCCGCGCTCGCCATGCTCCTCGACCGCTGGACACATGACCACCCAGACCCCTACCTCGGTCCACACTGGCCGCAAGTGGACTGAGCAACTCCCGCGCGGAGCTAATCGCGGCACAGGAAGAGGTTCTGCGTGTCGGTGCCGGACGTAGGAACGTCCCCCTGATGCGCTGCGGGCTTGGTGTCCCATCGCAGGAGGAGGACGTTCATGGCGGACGGTAGTGGCGTGTCGCGGGGTGATCGCAACCGCAACGCGAAGCTGTCCCGGTTGCGTGAGCTGGTGCCGGTGACGACCGCGATCATCGGAATCAACCTGGCTGACAACAAGCAGACGGTCGTGGTCTGTCACCAGGATTCGAAGGTGCTGGCCCGTCGCACGTTCCGGTGCCGGGCCTGGGATTTGGGGGCCGCGCTGGACTGGGCAGCCGAGCGCGCGGCGGCGAAAGGGTTCGCTGGGGTGACGGTGTCGTACGAGCCGACCGGCCACCGCTGGCGGATCCTCGGGCAACTCGCAGCCGAACGGTTCATGCCCTTCGGCTGTGTGCAGCAATCGCCTTGAGACAAGCGTCTTGCTTACCTGCGAGAGTCGAGCATGCGTTGCATGGAATCGGCCGCCTCGCGCAACAGCGTGGGCATCACGTGTACGTCCGCGGCGTGAAGCTCTCGTCCCTGTGACCCAGGTACTCGGCGACAGCACGGATGGAGACGCCCTGCTCGAGCCAGTTCGAGGCGCAGTAGTGCCGCAACGCGTGCATGCCGTTGTCCCGCGTCGTCGGCACGCCAGCCGCCTTCAACGCCTCCTTCCAATGAACGCGTTGACGTAGTTCTTGTTCAGCGGCTTGCGCTCCCGGCTCGTGAAGACGAGCGTGGCGCTCGCGGTCGGTGCCTTGGGTGCGTCCGGGTCCTTCCACGGCAGCGTCACCTCGATCGGTGGGCACACCCGGATGTGCTCGGCCAGCACCATCGCGAGAGCGTCGGAGAGCGGGACGTCAGGCGTCGAGGAGTACTTCGGCGGGGCGAAGATCAGCTGGTTCGGCACGTACTTGACCTGGCGCACCACGTGGATCGTGCGGCGCAGGAAGTCGATGTCCTCCACGGTGAGCCCGAAGATCTCGCCCTGGCGCAGCCCGGCGCCGGCGGCGACCGGGGGCAACGCCCGGTACCGGTCCGGGTGCGCCGCCATCACCGCCACCACCTGGTCCCGCGACCACGGCACGACCCGACGGCGTGGCACGGTCGGCCTCGACATGGCCGAGGACTGGCACGGGTTCTTTACGATCAGGTCGTCCTCGACCGCCGCCCGCAGGATCGCCGAGAAGTGCACGAAGATCTGCCGGGCCGACGACGGCGCCATCGACGAGCGCAGCCCGGCCAGCCAGGCTTGCACCGCGGACGGCTTGATCGCGCCGAGCGCGACCCTCTCCTAGTTCGGCTGGATGTGTATCCGCAGCCGGAGCTCGACCTGCACCCGGCTCGACGGGTCGAAGGTCTGCGCGGCCAGCCATGGCTGGGCGTACGGCCCGAAGAGCGTCCTCCCACCGGCCGGGTCGAGGTAACGGCCGCGGGCCACGTCGGCGGCCATCAGGGTCACGTACCGCTCGGCGTCCATCTTCCGGTCGAACGACTTCGCGTGCCGCCGCCCGGTGTCGTCGGCGTAGGAAGCGAGCCAGCGCCGACCGGTCCCGTGCCGGGCGGTCTTCACCAAAGACCGTCCGGCCCCGGCTTGAACCACTGGTCGCGTACGTGCGCCACGACCCCAGTTTTAGATGATCGTTTGCTCTACGTTTGCTGAGACGTCGAGGACAGCCGGCAACTAATGAGAACCAACGAGGAGTGTTTCCCCAAGTCAGCGGCCCTTTAGCTCAGATCACCCGAGCCGCAGGGCCCCGCTCACTAGATGTCGTAGTAGAGGGCGAACTCGTAGGGGTGCGGGCGCAGCCGGACCGGGTCGACTTCGTTCGCCCGCTTGTACTCGATCCAGGTGTCGATCGCGTCCTGGGTGAACACGCCGCCTTCGAGGAGAAACTCGTGGTCGGCCTCGAGGGCTTCCAGGACCGCCTCGAGCGAGCCCGGCACCTGCGGCACCGCCGCGTGCTCGTCGGGTGGCAGCTCGTAGAGGTCCTTGTCGATCGGCTCCGGGGGCTCGATCTTGTTGCGGATCCCGTCCAGGCCGGCCATGAGCATCGCGGCAAATGCCAGGTAGGGGTTGCAGGACGGGTCCGGCACCCGGAACTCGATCCGCTTCGCCTTCGGGTTCGAGCCGGTGATCGGGATCCGACAGCAGGCCGACCGGTTGCGCTGTGAGTAGACGAGGTTGACCGGTGCCTCGTAGCCGGGCACGAGGCGCCGGTAGGAGTTCGTGGTGGGGTTCGTCCACGCCAGCAGGGCGGGGGCGTGCCTGAGCAGCCCGCCGATGTAGTAGCGGGCGATGTCGGACAGCCCGGCGTAGCCGATCTCGTCGTAGAAGAGAGGGTTCCCGTCCTTCCACAGCGACTGGTGGCAGTGCATGCCGGAGCCGTTGTCCTGGAAGATCGGCTTGGGCATGAACGTCGCCGTCCGACCCTCCGCCCGGGCCACGTTCTTGACCACGTACTTGAAGACCATGAGGTTGTCCGCGGTCTTCAGCAGGGTGTCGAACCTGAAGTCGATCTCAGCCTGGCCGGCGGTCCCCACCTCGTGGTGCTGCATCTCCACGTCGATGCCGCAGGCGATCAGCTGGCGAACCATTTCCGAGCGAAGGTCGGTGAAATGGTCGGTCGGCGGCACCGGGAAGTAGCCGCCCTTGTAGCGCGGCTTGTAGCCCTTGTTGCCGCCCGGCTCCTCCCGCCCGGTATTCCACGCCGCCTCGACCGAGTCGATGTAGTGGTACGAGGAGTGCGGCGTCGTGTCGTAGCGGATTTCGTCGAAGATGTAGAACTCCGCCTCGGGCCCGAAATAGGACGTGTCGGCGATGCCGCTGCCGAGCAGGTATGCCTCGGCCTTACGGGCGATGTTTCGCGGGTCCCGGGTGTAGGCCTCGCCGGTCAGCGGGTCGTGGATGAAGAAGTTGAGAACGAGCGTCGAGTGGGTCCGGAACGGGTCCATGAAGGCGGTCGACGGGTCCGGCAGCAGCAGCATGTCGGACTCGTGGATCTGCTGGAAGCCCCGGATCGACGAGCCGTCGAACATCAGTCCGTCGGTGAACACCGACTCGCCGAAGTTCTCGGTCGGGAAGGTGAAGTGCTGCATGACCCCCGGCAGGTCGCAGAATCGAACGTCGATGAACTGCACGTCGTTCTTCTTGATGTAGCCGAGAACCTCACCGGCGTCGTTGAACATGCAACCCCTCCCGGGCCCGAAATTAAGCCCCACGACCGTACTGGTCGCGGCCTCGGCCTGAAGGGGTCAACGTATCCAGTGGCGGTTTCCCGGCGGTGACCCGGGTGTTTCCGGCGCGTTACGCCCCGGCCGGCCGGGTAGCGTGCCACGGTGACCAGCCCGCCTCGAGGGGATCCGACTGCGCCGATCCCCGGTGCGACAGCCGGGATCGGCCGGCGGCTCGGGGCCTTCGCCCTGGACGCGGTGGCCAGCGACCTGATCGCACTGTTGTTCGGCCAGGTGGCGTGGTGGAACGCGCTGGTCCTGTTCGTCGAGTACGTAGTGCTGCTCGGCGTCGGGGGCCAGACCCTCGGGATGTTCGCCAGCCGGATCCGGGTCGTCCCGGTTGCCGGCGGGCGGCTCGACCTCCGCTGGGTGCTCGTGCGCACCGTGCTGCTGTTCCTGCTGGTCCCCGCGGTGATCATCGACAAGAGCGGACGCGGCCTGCACGACCGGGCCAGCGGAACCGCGGTCGTGCGGGTCTGACCAGGACCGTCAGAGGACCGTCAGAGGACCGTCAGGACCGTCAGCGCAGGCGGCCCCGTGGCATCCGACCGGGCCGCGGTAGCGGCCCCTTCGGCATCGGCGGCCCCGCGGCCCCGAGCGCGCGCAGCCGGGCCTCCAGCGCGTCGACCTGCTTTGGTCGCAGGTTGCGGGGCAGCTTGGCGACGTGCGCCTGCAGTTTGCGCAGGGTGATCTGACCGTCGGCGTCCCCCACGCTCACGTCGTAGATCGGGGTCTCCGGGGCAACCCGGCTGATCCGTTTCTTCTCCTGCCCGAGCAGCTCCCGAACCCGGGCCGGAGCGCCCTCCCCGACGAGCAGGACGCCGGGGCGCCCGATCGCGCGGTGCACGAACTCGTAGTTGCGGGTGACCGCGACCGCCGGGGTGACCCGCCAGTCGCCGCGCATCGACTGCAGGATGGCCGCCGCCGCGCCGGGCTGGCCCTCCACCTGCGCGTACACCGCCGCGTTCGCCCGTCGCCCGAAGATGGTGGTGCCGAGGACGACTGCGGTCAGCACCCCGAGGATCGCCAGGTAGACCAGGTGGCCGATGAGCACGCCGACCCCGACGAAGACCGCCAGCACGCCGAGCCCGGGGCCGAGCAGGAGCAGCGGCAGCCTCCGATCCCGGGCGTAGGCCAGCTTGTACACGGCCCGGATCTGCGCAAGCCGCTTGGGCTTGTCCGCGTCGGGGGCCGCGGGGGAGCCGGCCGGGGGGGTGCGCGCCATAGGGCGCCAGGATACGGAAGCTCGGCTAGCCCCCGGCTAGCCCCCGACTAGTGCCGCCACATCCGGCAGCGCCGCCGCCTCGATCGCCTGGTGCGCCATCGACCACAACATCGCCCTCTCCCCGTCGGCCACCTGGGCCTGCCAGGCGTTCCGGCGGGCAACCAGCTGTCCGCCGTGGGGGAACAGGAGCAGCGTGGTTTCCCGCGTGATCCGGATGGTTTCGCCGAGCAGGGCTAGCGGCAGTGCTCGCAGGACGGGCATCGGGTGCCTCCTCTCCTCACGCTCACGGTGCCAGTCCAAAGTTGCGGGTTTGTGTCGGTTTCGAAAACGTTAGTCGACGGCGGACGCGGCCGTGCGAGACGCCGACGCGTAGAGCCGGCCGGCGCGGTAGGACGAGCGCACCAGGGGTCCGCTCATCACGCCGGCGAACCCGAGATCCGTCGCGGTTCGCGCGATCGAGTCGAACTCCTCCGGGGTCACCCACCGGGCGACCGGGTGGTGGCGCGGGCTCGGGCGCAGGTACTGGGTGATCGTGACCAGGTCGCACGAGACGCCGCGCAGGTCGGCCAGCGCCGCGTCGATCTCCGCCCGGGTCTCGCCGAGACCGAGGATGAGGTTCGACTTGGTCACCAGCCCGGCGTCGTGGGCGGCCCGCAGAACCGTCAACGAACGTTCGTAGCGGAAACCGGGACGGATCTCGCGGAACAGCCGGGGCACGGTTTCGAGATTGTGCGCCAGCACCTCCGGTGCGGACCCGAATACCTCGGCCAGTTGCCCCTCGCGCCCGGAGAAGTCCGGGATGAGCAGCTCGACCCCGCATCCCGGAACCGCGGCGTGGATCTCGCGCACCGTCTGCGCGTACAGCCACGCGCCGCCGTCCGGAAGATCGTCGCGGGCCACCCCGGTCACTGTCGCGTATCGCAGACCCATGCTGGCCACGCTTGCGGCGACCCGGCGCGGCTCGTCGCGGTCGAGCGGCAGCGGCCGTCCGGTGTCGATCTGGCAGAAGTCGCAGCGCCGGGTGCAGGCGTCGCCGCCGATCAGGAAGGTGGCTTCGCGGTCCTCCCAGCACTCGAAGATGTTCGGGCATCCGGCCTCCTGGCAGACCGTGTGCAGCCCCTCCCGGCGGACCAGCTCGGTCAGCGCGGTGTACTCCGGTCCGAAGGCCGCCCGGGTCTTGATCCACGGCGGTTTGCGTTCGATCGGCGTCGCGCTGTTGCGGACCTCCACCCGGAGCAGCCGGCGCCCCCCGGCGTCAGACATGCGCCGGCTCGAGTCGGATCTCCGCAGCCATGGCTTGCGCCACTTTTTCTTCAACGACACCCCGCGCCTCACCCACCCCGACGGTCTGGCCGAGTTCCCGGGTGAGGCTGGTCACCCCGGCATCGGTGATGCCGCACGGCACGATCCGATCGAACCCGGAGAGGTCCGCGTCGCAGTTGAGCGCGAAGCCGTGCAGGCTCACCCCGCGGGCCACCCGGACGCCGATCGCGGCGATCTTGCGGTCCGGTCCGTCGTCGCGCACCCATACCCCGCTGCGACCCTCGACCCGCCCGGTGGCCAGGCCGAAATGGGCGCAGCTGTCGATCAGGGCCCGCTCGAGCCGCCGTACGTGGGCGACGACGTCGAAGGCCGGCAGCTTGCAGATCGGGTAACCGACGAGCTGACCGGGACCGTGCCAGGTGATCCGCCCGCCCCGGTCGACGTCGATCACCGGGGTCCCGTCGGCCGGGCGCTCCCAGGCCTCGGTGCGTCGCCCGGCGGTGTACACCGGCGGGTGCTCGAGGAGCAGCAGGGTGTCCGGGATCTCGCCGGCCACACGCTGCTCGTGCAGCCGCCGCTGCCAGGCCCACGCCGCCTCGTACCCGACGACCCCGGCGTGCACGCAGACGAGTTCGGCCATGCCACCAGCGTACGGCGGTTGTGGACGGCCGGCGGAATACCGCCAACCGCGTGCTTTCATCCGGGGCGTGCCCGCCATCTGGTCGCTGCCCGGATACACCGTGCTCGCCCCGGAACGCCGCTCTGCGGCTTGGCGCGGCCGGGACGCCCGGACCGGCGCCGAGGTTCGGCTGCTCCGGCTGGCCGCCCGGGACGTCGTCGCGGTCGACGAAGGTTTCGTCGTCGTCACCGATCCGCAGCCCGGGACTGCACCGGCTCCGGTGCCGGTCCGGGATCGCCGGCGCTGGCCGGGGCGGCTCGTCATCGCCGGGCTGCTCGGGCTGGCGATTGCGCTCGGTGCCGCCTGGGGGAGGTCCGCGGCAACCCGCCCGGCGGGCTGGCCCGGCGCCGGCGCGGACTGGACCGGCCTGCTCGGCCGGCTCGACGCCGACCGGGCGGCCGCGTTCGTGACCGCGGACCCCGGCGAGCTGGCCCGGGCCGACGCGGCCGGCTCGGCGCTGCTGTCAGCCGACCTGGCCGGCTTCGCTTCGCTCGGGGCGAGCGGGGCGCACGCCCGCGGTTTCTCGATCCGCGTGCTCTCGGCGCGGGTGGTTGCCGCCGGGCGGGGAACCGAGCTGCTCCGGGTGATCGACACCGCGTCGCCCTACGACCTCCTCGACCGGTCCGGCCGGCTCCTCGAGGCCGTGCCCGGGCGTGGGCCGACGGCATGGCTCGTCACGCTGGTGTCCACCGCCGCCGGCTGGCGGCTCGCCTCGGTGCTGCCGGCGAGCTGAAAGCGGCTACAGAACCGCCGCCAGCGCCCCGTCGAGGTCCGGATGGGTGAAGTCGAAACCGGCGGCCTCGAGGGCCTCCGGCAGCACCCGCGCCGAGGCCAGGACCCCTTCGTCGGCGAAGCCGCCCAGGGCGATCCGCAGCGCGGCCGCGGGCACTACCAGTGCCGCCGGGCGGTGCACGGCCCGGCCGAGGGCCGCGGTGTACTCCCGGTTGCGCACCGGGAGGGGGGCGGTGAGGTTGACCGGCCCCGCCAGGGTGCTATCGGCCAGCAGGAACTGCACGGCCGCCACCAGGTCGGGCAGGGCGATCCAGCTGAACCACTGCCGCCCCGAGCCGAGCCGCCCGCCGAGGCCCAGCTTGAACAGCGGCAGGACCTTGCGCAGGGCGCCCCCGGCGGGCGAGAGCACGATCCCGGTGCGCAGGTGGACGGTCCGCACCCCGGCCTCGGCGGCGGGGGCCGTGGCGGCCTCCCACTCCCGGCACAGGTCGGGAAGGAAGCCCGCCCCGTAGCCGGCCGACTCGTCCACCGGGTCGTCGCCGGTGTCGCCGTAGGCACCGATCGCGGAGCCGCTCAGGAAGACCGCTGGCCGCTCGGTCGCGGCGGCGATCCCGTGCGCCAGGGTGCTGGTGCTGTCGATGCGGCTGGCCCGGACCAGCCGGCGGTATTCCGGGGTCCATCGGTGGTCGCCGATCCCGGCGCCGGACAGGTTGACGACGGCGTCGGCGCCGGCCAGCAGGGCCGGGTCGAGATGGCGGCGCTCCGGCTGCCAACCGTCGGACCCGCGGACCAGGATCCGCACGTCGTGGCCGGCGGAGCGCAACGCCCGGACCAGCGCGGTGCCGAGGAAGCCGCTGGCGCCGGACACGACCACGTTCATGGTCAGAGCCCGAGCTCGCCCTCGAACTCCCCGGCCTCCAGGCGCTCCTTGACCGCCGTCAGCATCCGCGCCGCGTCGGCGCCGTCGACCAGGCGGTGGTCGTAGGTGAGGGCCAGGTACACCATGTGCCGGATGGCGACGACGGCCCCGTACTCGGGGTCCTCGACGACGACCGGCCGCCGCACGACGGTCCCAGTGCCGAGAATGCCCACCTGGGGCTGGTTGATGATCGGGGTGTCGAACAGGGCGCCGCGGCTGCCGGTGTTCGTCAGCGTGAAGGTTCCGCCGCCCAGCTCGTCCGGGGAGACCTTGTTCTCCCGGGTCCGGGCGGCCAGATCGGCGATGTTGCGGGCCAGGCCGCCGAGGTTGAGGTCGCCCGCGTCGTGGATGACCGGGACGAGCAGCCCCCGATCGGTGTCGACGGCGATCCCGAGGTGGACCCCCTCGTGGTAGGTGACGGTGCCGCCCTCGAGATCGATCGAGGCGTTCACCTGCGGGTACTCCTTGAGCGCCGCGCAGGTCGCCGTGGCGAAGAACGGCAGGAAGGTCAGCTTCACCCCCTCCCGGGCTTCGAAGTCCGCCTTGGCGGCATCCCGCAGCCGGGCGACGCGGGTGAGGTCGGCTTCCACCACGGTGGTCAGCTGCGCGGAGGTCTGGAGCGACTCGGTCATCCGGGCGGCGATGACCTGGCGCAGCCGGGACAGCTTCTCGGTGCGCCCCCGCGCCACCGGCGCCGGCGAGCTCGGCCGGGTGGCGGCCGCGGGACGCGGCTCGGCCGGCTCGGCCTTCCGCCCGGGGACCGCGGCCCCACCGGGGCGGGCGGCGTCGAGCACGTCCTGCTTGCGGATCCGGCCGCCGACCCCGGTGCCGGAGAGCTGCTCCAGATCGACCCCGTGCTCTGCGGCGAGCTTGCGGACCAGGGGGGTCACGTAGGCCCCGACCTCGCCGGCCGGCTCGTCCGGTGCCGCGGGCTCCGGCTCCGCCTCGGCGGCGGGCTCCGGCTCCGGCTCCGGCTCGGCGGCGGCCGCCGGCTTCTCCTCGGCCGCCGGCTTCTCCGCCTCGGCCGCCGGCTTCTCCGCCTCGGCCGCCGGCTTCTCCGCCTCGGCCGCCGGCTTCTCCGCCTCGGCCGCCGGCTTCTCCGCCTCGGCCGCCGGCTTCTCCGCCTCGGCCGC